>NZ_RQGA01000006.1 GCF_004769575.1 Leptospira perdikensis
AATGAATACAAACATTTAAAGTTAAAACTTACGGAAAGGAATCCAACACTGAGAAATAATATTCTCATTCATTCTGAAATTGATGCTTTACAGAAAGCCAATGATTATTTGAATCAAAAATCAGCAGATCTAGAAGACGATGAGTATATAATTACTAAAACCGAAGTAAAACAATATGGTTGGCTCGTTTATTTCACAAATAAAAAATATGTCGAAACTAATGATGATTCTTTTCTCTTATTCGGTAATGGTCCATTTATTATTAATAAATACGATGCGAGCATTTTTCAAATTGGATCTGCAAATCCAGAAAACCAAATCTACAAATATGAATTAGAATATTTCCCAGATTTTGTAGGCTCCCTTGAATACGTCCAAAATGAATTAACTCGCATTTTAGGAATGGAAGATGATATTTTTTTATTCGACACCTAAAGATTGCATTTTATTTTAACAGGTTCGCAACTACGTATAACAGCGACTTAACGCTTCGCTTCGGGACTAGCCCTCGCTTGGTCTGCGACACATTCCCCTTCTGTCACTCGCTCGCATCCGCAAGCTACGTGCCAGTCCCTAACGTCCCCTCCGAGGACTCAGGGTCGGGGAACGTCGTTAAGTCTAGTTCGTTATGCGAAATCGTAGAGAAATAAACCTTAAAACATAGGAAATACTTTAAAAAAAAGAATTATAAACCTCTTGACACAAGGCACACATTGTCATCACATATTCTAGAGTGAAGAATTATCGCTGGGATCTTGAAAAAGACGAAATTTTAAGAAAAGAACGTGGCATTTCTTTTGAATTAATTCTTTTTCAAATCGAAAATGGTTTTCTACTGGATATTATTAATCATCCAAATCAAGAAAAGTATCCTAACCAATCGATATTCATTGTTGAAATTGAAAACTATGCTTACTTAGTTCCATTTATTGAGAACAAAGATGAAATTTTCTTAAAAACTATTATACCAAGCAGAAAAGCTACACGTAATTATTTTTTAAAGGATGGAAGTGACAATGAAAACTAAGATAAACAAGAATTCCAAAGATCTTTCTTCGCTTTCTAAGGAAGAAAAAGATATTCTCACTTCTTATGAAGCTGGTGAATGGAAATCTATTGGATTAAATAATAAATTAATTAGCGCATACCAGAAAGCTGCTTCTGCGACGCTCGCCAAGAATAAAAGAATAAATATTAGACTTAACCAGTTAGATTTACAATCGATACAAAAGAAAGCTTTTGAAGAAGGATTGCCTTATCAAACTTTCATTTCTAGCTTAATCCATAAATTTGTCACTGGAAAATTAGTAGAAAAATAGTTTAACAATCTACGACTTCGCATAACGAACTAGACTTAACGACGTTCCCCGACCCTGAGTCCTCGGAGGGGACGTTAGGGACTGGCACGTAGCTTGCGGATGCGAGCGAGTGACAGAAGGGGAATGTGTCGCAGACCAAGCGAGGGCTAGTCCCGAAGCGAAGCGTTAAGTCGCTGTTATACGTAGTTGCGAACCTGTTAAAATAAAATGCAATCTTTAGGTGTCGAATAAAAAAATATCATCTTCCATTCCTAAAATGCGAGTTAATTCATTTTGGACGTATTCAAGGGAGCCTACAAAATCTGGGAAATATTCTAATTCATATTTGTAGATTTGGTTTTCTGGATTTGCAGATCCAATTTGAAAAATGCTCGCATCGTATTTATTAATAATAAATGGACCATTACCGAATAAGAGAAAAGAATCATCATTAGTTTCGACATATTTTTTATTTGTGAAATAAACGAGCCAACCATATTGTTTTACTTCGGTTTTAGTAATTATATACTCATCGTCTTCTAGATCTGCTGATTTTTGATTCAAATAATCATTGGCTTTCTGTAAAGCATCAATTTCAGAATGAATGAGAATATTATTTCTCAGTGTTGGATTCCTTTCCGTAAGTTTTAACTTTAAATGTTTGTATTCATT
>NZ_RQGA01000007.1 GCF_004769575.1 Leptospira perdikensis
ATGGATTCGAACAGAACGTTTCAAAAACTCAGGAGGACTCCGAGCCGTCGGAGAAGTAAAAACGGAATGTGGTGGTGCTAAGTGCACAGAAGACCAGGTTTCAAAGTTTGCTCCCGCAAAAATCAAATCGTTACCAAAAAATGGGACTTGGGAAGAATACATCCAATTCGAACAACCAGGTTCCACAGCAGAAAATCCAAAATATAAATCCACACTAGACCAAGTGGGCGAGTATCTTGATGGGAAAAAAACAGGAATTTGGAAAAAACCAGATCCAGAAAGTCCGCAAAAATTTCTCGCCGAAACTCCATGGGTAGATGGGAAAAAAGAAGGTGTTGCTAAAACCTTTGACAAACAAGGGACAATCACTTCTGAAACCAACTATGCAGATGACAAAAAAAATGGTCCCTACTACCGAAAGAATAACAAAGGTGAGTGGGTAGAAAAAGGTTCCTTTAAAGATAATGAAGAAGATGGTGAGTGGACATACCACTTTGTCGGAGCAGACGGAAACGGAATCAAAACAAAAGTATCATTTTCTAATGGCTTAAAAAATGGCCAAGAGACCAACTATTACAAAGATGGTGCTGTCGAATCACAAGGATCCTATGTTTCAGACATTCGCAACGGTCTGTGGAAGATGTATGGATCAAAAGGAAACATTTTAGCTGAAGGGACTTATTCAAAAAAAGAAAATTCTGAAAACTTGGACATTAAGTACGAAAGAACAGGAATCTGGAAAGAATACTATGCTGATGGAAAAATATTTGGAGTTGGTCCACGAAAACATACAAGATCAGGGGAATGGAAGTTCTACTATAAAAATGGTCAAATCGGATACCATGGTAATATGGCAAATGAAAGTATGTTAGAATCTGCTAAAGTTTATGACAATACTGGAAAAATTCTCGGAGAAGGAAAACTTTTCTTTTCACTCGTGAAAATTGACGAAGAAACACAAGACTTAAAACTAAATTATAAACCAAGTATTCCTTATACTTACTTCTACCCTTCCGGAAAAAAAAGGATGGTCATTCGATCCACTGAAGATGCCACCGAATATTCCGAAGATGGTAAAGAATTAGGCAAAGGACCTGTAGAACCTCAAGGAAGAAAAATGGGTTGTTGGACCATTGGAGGCAAAACAGAATATTATATGATTGATAAACCAATGCCAAAAATGACTCCTTCGCAATGCAAATAAACAAAGAACAAATTACAGAAATTTCCGACCAAGTAAAATTACTTCGGTCGGAACTATCCGAATCGATATCAGGGATGGATAATGTCATTCAGTCCCTATTTGTAGGATTGGTTGCTAATGGACACGTGTTACTTGAAGGAATGCCAGGTCTTGCAAAAACACTTGTAGCCAAAAACTTAGCATCTATCATTGATGCAAAATTTTCCAGAGTACAATTTACACCAGATTTGTTACCAGCAGACCTTACTGGCACAAATATCTTTAACCCGAAAACTTCGTCCTTTGAGATCAGAAAAGGACCAATATTCACAAATGTTTTGTTAGCTGACGAAATCAACAGAGCACCCGCAAAGGTTCAATCTGCCTTACTCCAATGTATGGAAGAAAGACAGGTTTCCATTGCTGATGTAACCTTTGATTTAGAACCTCCCTTTTTTGTAATAGCAACACAAAACCCTATTGACCAAGAAGGGACATACCCACTCCCAGAAGCCCAACTAGATCGATTTTTATTTAAAGTAATTGTCACCTATCCAACATTTGACGATGAAGTTGCAATTTTACACCAACATGGAAGTTTGAACGTTACAAAGAAAAAATCAAAGAAAACTCTCAAACCACAAGAAATCCAAAAAATCTCAGGAATTTCAAATCAAGTGTTTGTGGAACCAAAACTACAAAACTACATCGTTAACCTCACGAGGAACACAAGACCAGAAACTACCGTCGATAGTGAACTAAAAAATTTCATTCAACATGGAGTCAGTCCTCGCGCCAGTCTTGCGATGTTAAAAGTAAGTAGAATTCATGCCCTTCTGGAAGGACGTGACTTTGTAATCCCCGAAGATATCCAACGTTTTTTTTCCGAAATCGTTAAACACAGACTTCACCTAACAATTGATGCCATCAGTGAGGACATCAGCACAGATTCTATTATCAAACGAATCCTATCTGTTACGGAAGTTCCATAAATGTTATCTCCAGAGCTAAAACGTTTACTTCAAGTTTTGCAATGGGAAACGAAGAAAAAATTTTCTTCCACTAGACAAGGTTTTCTTGCGATCTCAGAACGGGGGAGGGGGTTTGATTTCAAAGAAGTAAGAAATTATCAGTATGGTGATGATACACGTTATATAGACTGGAATGTAACTTCTCGAACGGGGGAATTGTATACAAAACAATTTTACGAAGAACGGGATGCTTCCATAATCATTTTTTATGATAGGAGTAGGTCACTTAGTGGCTCAAAACAAACCGCAAGTCTTCAAATTGCCTTATTTTTATCATTATTTCATGTAAAAATGGGGAATCGCATTCTTCTTGTTAGCTTTTCAGAGGATCCTAACACACCCTCAGGGTGGCTAAAAACCGAAAACGATATTTTATCTGCTTTTAACACCCTCATAAAACAGAAAGAAGGTAATGGAACTGATTATTCGAAAGCATCTCAAATCGCCTTCAAACTTTATCCAAAATTTGCGATTAGTTATTGGATCTCTGATTTTGTTAACTTTTCTACCTACATAGAAAAAACTAAAATTCCCAAAGTCTGGGATTCCACTGGGATTTGGATCGAGGATGAATTGGACAATTTAAAATTCCCATTTTGGCTTCGTATGTTTAGAGAAATTTCAGAAGAGAAAGTAAACTTTCAAAGTAGGGAAAATACATATTCTAAAGATTTAAAGGCAGCAAAATCTTTCTTTGGAATTAATTTTGTCCAAATCAATTCAAATACAAAACTCTCCAACCAAATCAGACCTCTATTCAAAACCAAACGTCATGATTAAATACATCACGGTATTCCTATTATCCTCAGCTTCGGCATTCGCCTTGCCAAAAGAGATGGTTTTAGAATCAGATATTTATGTCGGAGATACCGTACATTACCAAATCGAGTTAACAGATACCAACGAATCCAACCTAGATTTGCCAGAAGGAGATATCTACGAAGATGACACTATACCATCTTACAAAATCTTCAACATTAAGAAAGAAAAATCAAAACTAAAAGCATCTATTCTTTTTTTCAAACCAGGCGATTATGTAATCCCTATTACTTGGGATAGAGAAAATGAAAAAACAAAATCGACCTTATCTATCAAAGTTAAATCTCAACTACTTGGTTTTGAAAATGATATAGAGGATATAGAACCACCTATCGAATTCTCTGGACCTTATTTTTTTCGTTTATTCATCATCATACTAATCACAGCAATCAATATATACTTATTGTATGCACTATACATTTATTGGAAATCAAAACCAAAAGTTATCGACGCCCTTTGGGAAAAACAACCAACATTAGAAGAAACAACCAAACGCCTTCGCGCAATAGAAACCTATTTACAATCGGAACCAATCCACGAGAAGGAATTGGTCTTTAAAATTAGTGAGTACCTCAAAGAAGTATATTCACAAAAGTTAAAGCGAACCCTACTAGGAAAAACCGATTCGGAATTTCTAGCGGAGTTGTTTGACAGAACTCATATCGAAGACTCTGTCCTTCGTGACCTACGACTTTATTTCAAAAACACGAAATATGACAACAACAGAACCGAAATAAACAAAGATAGAGCAAATTCTATCTGGGAAAAAATCAAAAAGGATTTTGAACTATAATTATGGATCAGTTCCAAAGACCGTATCTTTTATTTTTCATAATTCCACTGCTTCTACTAGGAATATACCAATGGAGAAAAAAACCACTAGGTAATCTCTTACTCATTCAGTCCGATCGATTTCAAACTCCTGATCAAAATATTTTCCTCAAAATCCGTGTTCTTTTTTTAAAACTAACTGAAGGTTTAGTTTATGCAGCCGGCATATTCCTCATCATTGCAGCAGCAGGGCCAGGGGAAAAATACAAACTAACACCCGATACCACCAATGGGATAGATATCATGATCGCTTTAGACATCTCTGGCTCAATGGTCAATTCTTACGATTTTTTACCAAAAAATCGACTCACTGTATCGAAGGAACTACTCAGAGAATTCATTCAAAAGCGATTGTATGATCGAATTGGAATTGTATTATTTGCAGGAGCAGCATACCTTCAGTCACCTCTTTCAAGCGATAGGTATGCGTTAGACGAACTTATAGCAGATACTTCAGATGAAGATATCAGCGAACAAGGAACCGCCGTTGGTGATGCTCTAGTATTGTCCACATATAGACTCAAAGATTCTACGGCGAAGTCAAAAATCATTATATTACTTACCGATGGTGTATCCAACACAGGAAAATTAGATCCAGAAACTGCCTCGTATGCAGCCAAAGTTTACGGGATCAAAGTCTATTCTATAGGAATTGGAAAAGAACAAGGACAATATGAAATTAATTACGAATCCCTAGAGACCATTTCAGAAAGTACAAACGGAAAATTCTTTCGTGCGGAGTCTCCAGAAGTATTACAGGAAGTGTTAAACGAAATCAATGGATTGGAAACAGTGGAGCTCCCATCCAAACCAATGGAAATTCATGAAACCCATTTCCCGTTAGCAGTTTTTGTTTTTTTCACCTTACTAGGGGTAGTGGCATTATCTATGATATACCCATTAACAGAAAAACTATGATCGATATAAACTTAATTGCCAGAGTTGCTATCACTGCGATATTCCTATGGGTTCTACTAATCACTGGTAAGTTATACCTCATTATCAAGGCAAATCGTTTTAAAAAAGAACATCCAAATCTAAAAAGTAGAATTTACACCCCTAATACAAAAATTTATTTGATAAGAATTCTAAGTCTCTTACTTGCCCTTATTTTTGCATTTTACTCACTATTTAAAATAAAATCTACTGAAATGGAATCAACAAAAGAATTCGAATCTGCAGACGTCTTATTTGTTGTAGATGTTAGTTTATCCATGAACGCAATTGACGTTAACCCAAACCGCCTCAAACGGTTTAAAGACTTAGCCCTCCGAATTCTACCCAACCTCAAAGGGAATCGAATCGGAATCGTTGTTTTTGCCGGGCAATCCTTTTCTTTCTGCCCTTTAACATCGGATATCACTGCAGTCTCGGATTACATACAAGCGTTAGGTGTTGAGATAGTTGGAGCAAAAGGCACTGATCTTGCTGTTGCCCTAGAAAGAGTCAACAAAATCAGACGGAAAAACAACAATATATCCTCGCAAATTACCGTAATCGTTTCTGATGGAGAAGATCACGAAAATCAAACTCCTCCACCAATCGTAGGTGAGGTAATGATCTGGGGGATTGGTACTGAAGAAGGAGGACCTATTGAATACCGCGATCCAGGAACCGGAAGAGGGGGCTATGTGACTCTGGATGCAGGTATATCCGAATCTCCCACAACATCCAATTTGGTGGTTTCAAAACTGAATGTAGAAAGATTAAAATCCCTTGCAGACCAAAACAGCGGAGTCTATTACGATGTTTCCTTTCATGCTGATGGTGCTTACGCTTTGTTAGATAAACTAGAAATAATAAAAAAACAAAAAATACAAACGATTGAACATTTCAAAAACGAAGATGGAGCACACCCATTTTTAATTGCCGCTTTTATTTTCCTATTTTTAGAGCGGCTATTGAATCTTTTTTTACAAAAACTACCAACAGGAATTTACACATTACTCATCGTTTCCTCTTTTTTTAACCTCAGCCGCTTAGAAGCTTGGGAATTAGATCCGGGGGGAAATTCTATTGAACGAGGTATCAAATCTTATCATAACAAGAACTACATGGAAAGCCAAAAGGAATTTGAAAAAGCAAAAGAATATATCAGAGATGACCCTAGACTTTTGTATAATGAATCTACTTCTGCCTATCAATTAGGCAAATATAAAGATGCCATCGGACTTTCCGAAAAGATTCTTTCTCATCCAAAAGCAGACAACGAACTAAAGGCAAAAGCCAATTTTAATCTCGGAAATATCTACTCTCGATTAGGTGACAAAAAGAACGCACTTAAGTCTTACACAAAAACTCTAGAAATAGATCCTGACTATCTATCGGCTAAAAAAAACATTGAACACTTAACCAAAAAGAAAGAAGAAGCCCAAAAAAATCGAGGGAACGAACCACAACCTAACACGACACAGAAGAACAATAAAGAAAACAAAAAAGAAGAGAAATCTGATGCCGAGAGAATCTTAGATCCTTTTTCGCAAGACTCCATCCTAAAAAACAAAAAGGGAGGTTCTACTGATAATGAAAAGTTCTGGTAAATTGATATTCCTCATCATCCCATTTTGCTTCATTCCATTTTCTAATCTTATCTCTTCAGATGTAGAATTTCATTTTCATCCAAACGAATTTTCTCTAGGCGAATATGCCAAATTAGAAGTAAGAGCACATGGAGAAAAACCTTTCCGCACAATCCAAACCAATATAAAACAAAACGGTGTCAGAGTTCGTTTTGTCGGCAGTGGTACCGAAACACAAATCATTAACTTTAAAGTTTCCAGATCACAAATACTAAACTTCTATGTTGATACAGAATCAGAAGGGATATTTAAACTTCCTGAAGTGACCGTAGAATATGACAATAAAACATATACTTCTCCAGCCACCCAATTCAAAGTCAGCAAAAGGAGTAAACACTCGCAAAACCAATTTTTTAATCCCTTTCCCATCGAAATTGATGAAGAACCTACCGATGAGTCGCCCGAAGTATTCTTCCATACAAATAAATCCGTTTTTTATAAAGGGGAACCCATAGTTGGTTATTATGTTCTTTATTATAATGGTTACAGACAACCTTTCCTAGAAAGAGACCCAAACCAATCCATCTCCTTCCCTTACTTTTTATCAGAAACACTTAGGCAAGTCTCTGTACAAATTGAACCCGAAGTTGTTCGAAATAATGTAATGAAAAAAACTTTAGTATATGATAAAGAAATATATGGTTTAACAGCTATTAAATCAGGAAAATTTCAAATTGGAAAAACAAAATTTATTTCTGGTGACAGTTTGCGTTTCAATTCCCTTCAAGAAACAGTAAACACAACTCCTGCAACAGTTACCGTCCTTGACCTCCCGCCAAACAATTCAAAGGAATTCACAGGGGCCATCGGCAATTTCAAGTTAAACTTAACGAACTTCCCCAAAGAAATCCACCTAGGAGAAACCGCATATTTCGAAATTACAATTGAAGGGGAGGGGGGACATGAAGGAATCACACCTCTGAAACAATTGGATTCAAAAGTACAACTCATTTCACAAACAAGAAACAAAACCTTTCGGAAACTAGATTCTGGAGAATATGGATTTTATTCAGTAGTCAAGTTTCTTTACGGATACCAAATCGGATCAACAGATAAAGTGACTCTTGATCCATACCTATTCCGCTTTTTTTCTTTGCAGGAGAACCAATACAAAACAATCGCAATCAAGTTTCCCGATCTTCCAGTGCTTCCTGAGATCAAAAGAAATTCCCAGGATTCAACGATGAACAGAAAGTCACAGACTCTTCCGTCTATTTCTCTTTTAGTTTTACTTGCCGTTTTGGGAGTTCTTTCCTATGTAGGATATAAACGGTATACATTTCGCAAACAAACTCTGAAATTAATAAAAATGATGCAAAGCTTTGGGAAAAAAAGAAATTTTTTCCTAGCTGACTATTTAGAGAAAAAAGAAATTTCAAAAGAAGACATTCAGTTTATTGTAACCCTTTTAGGAAACTTTGATTTAGAAACACTGGAAAAATCATTCCAAAATCTATCCAAACAAGAAAAATCCAGAGCCGTTATCATAGCAAAACAATTAGAAACCAAGGAGTAATCTATGTCAGTCGAGGAATCAGGAAAAGTCAGTGTAGAAACGGAAAACATTTTTCCAATTATCAAAAAATGGTTATACTCAGAGAAAGATATTTTCTTACGAGAATTAGTATCCAATGCTAGTGATGCGATTACTAAATTAAAAAAGATTTCTTTATCAGAAGAGTTTGAAGGTGGGAATGAATACAAAATTGATTTAAACTTTGATGTAGAGAATAGAATCCTATCCATCGAAGATAATGGCGTGGGTATGACCACAGAAGAAGTCAAAAAGTATATCAATCAGATTGCATTTTCTGGCGCTACAGATTTCGCAAAACAATACCAAAATGCCGAAAACAAAGAAGAAATCATAGGACACTTTGGACTAGGTTTCTATTCTTCTTTTATGGTTTCCAAGAAGGTAACCATCGAAACAAAATCTTACAAAAAAGACCAAGCGGCTGTTTTGTGGTCAAGCGAATCGGGAACTGACTTCACAATTTCACAAATAGAAAAAGAATCAAGAGGTACCAAAATCTCCCTCTATCTTGACAGCGAGTCAGGAGAGTATCTAGACAAATGGAAACTCAAAGAACTCATCAAAAAATATTGTGATTTTTTACCTGTAGGAATTTACGTTCAAGGCGAAAAAGCAAACCGTGAAAAACCTTTATGGTCAGACGAACCATCTAAAATCAACCAAGAAGATTATAAGGACTTTTATTCTTATTTATTTCCTTTCTCTGGTGAATCCATCTTCCACATTCATTTAAATGTAGATTATCCATTTCGTTTGCAAGGAATTTTATATTTTCCAAAACTCACCCATGAACTAGAAGCATCAAAAAACGGAATTAAACTTTTTTGTAACCATGTTTTTGTCAGCGATAACGCAAGCGAACTCATCCCACAATTCCTTACCATTTTGAAAGGAACTATCGATATACCAGATCTGCCACTTAACGTTTCCAGGTCTTATTTACAAAACGATCCGCTTGTGAAAAAGATTTCAAATCATATCATCAAAAAAGTTGCCGATCGCCTTATTGATGACTTCAAAAAGAACCGAACAAAATATGAAGAAAATTGGAACGATATATCTTTGTTTGTGAAATACGGGGTCCTCACTGATGAAAAATTCTATGATGCAATGAAAGATCATTTAATTTTCAAAAACTCCGAAGGTGGGTATTCAACCACTTCAGAATATTGGGAAAAAAACAAAGAAAAGAACCAGAACAAAATTTTTTATGCAAATGAAACAGAGATGGGCTCTGTTTACATGGACCTACTAAAATCCCAAGGTTTAGAAGCACTTCTCGTTGATTCCAAAATTGATTCTCATCTCATCCAACACTTAGAAATGAAAAATCCAGACTGGAAATTCCAAAGGGTGGATTCGGAAATTGCAGACCAAGTTGTAGACAAAGAAGCTCCTAAAGACTTAGTAAACGAAGACAACAAAACAGAATCAGATAGGATCCAAACTTTATTCCAATCATCGTTACCTGCTGAAGGTGTGGAGGTAAAGGTCGAAGCCTTAAAATCTTTAGATGTACCAGGGGTCATCCTTTTGCCAGAGTTTATGAGGCGAATGTCGGAAATGAACTCAATGTTAAACCGAGAAGACACAAAAAACATTCTGCGATCACATACCCTTATGGTTAATTCCAAATCCCCATTAGTCAAATCCGCATTACAAGCGTTTGAAGGAGTGAATCCGGAGAAAGGAAAAAAATTAGCAAGGATTATCTATGACCTTTCTTTGTTATCAGCAAAAGTCATGGACGAAAAAGAAGTTTCAGAGTATACCAAAAGGACAACGGAATTCCTCCAAGAGATTTTTTCCTAAGTTAGGCAAAACCGCATAGAATGATTTGGCAACGATTCCTCTTTTTGGAATTGTTGCCATGTGATCCAGATTTGTATAACAAGTCGCCTTAGCTCTTTACCGGTAGTAGTTGCCTATAAAAAGGGATACTTTGAAGAATTCGGCGTCAAAGTCACTCTCCATGTCAATACACACCACAAGGCAATTATGCCACTACTGGACGCTGGTCGAGTCGAGGCAGGAGAAGTCCCTACCATTGCCTACTTACAAGATAGCTTTTTAAAAAAATCGAAACTAAAACGTATCTACAAAGGGATATATCTCTATCATTCCCCACTATCATTTTATTCCAGATTCCAATTCAAACCAGAAGACCTCACTCGAAACAAAGCCTACATATTACCGGTTCCTCACCAATACTCTGTGGAGAGACTCTTTGCAGAAAAATTTTTGGAAGAATACGCACCTAAAAATCCAGTCAAAGTTCGTTACATTGACACACCAGGTTTTTTAGAGGAAAAAGAATTTTTAAAACCTTCTTGCCTTGGTCTTGTATCCGATCCGTTTTCAAGTCCCTTTCTTCGAAACTTCCAAGACTTTGCCAACACTTTAGATTTGCCAATATTGGAAACTAAATCCTTTTTCCCATCCACCTTGCTAGCGTTTAGCGGTGATGCAGTTTTAAAAACTGGTAGGGAAATTTCAGGTGTACTTCTTGCTGTCAAAAAAGCAATTGACCTGTTACAGAATACGGACCAATTAACCACAGGAAATCTATGGGAAGATCTCCAACTCTCTCATTTTTATCCACATCTAAGAGTGGGAGAAACAAAAAACCTACTCAATGCACACCCACTCTTACAAAAAGGAGTTTTTTCTTACAAGGGGGACGAAACAACACTTCACCCACTTTTAAAAGATGTATACTTCCGACTTATCAGGAGAGTAATACAACCAGAAGCCGTAAAAACTGCTTTTGATTTTGAAGAAATCTTATCAGCCCTAGAACCAAAAAAAGTATTTGATGTACGCAAACTCAGTAGTTTTCAAGAACCAACAGAAACAAAACTCCACGCCCCTTCTCAAATCAACTATAGAAAACTTAATGCGGTAAGACATCTCATCGTTGATGTCAATTCAGTAGTTCTAGATATCCTTCAAGGAAACTACAACTCGAGGTTAAACTCAGATGAAACACTACAATTGGACAATAGGGTCAAAGTTCTCGTAAACTCGATGTTAGACTCTTTTAACGCCAAGTTGGAGTTACAAAGAGAAGAAATTACCGAACTCGAAAATTTGATTTCCATTTTAGAAATCAAATTGGATCGTTCTGCCGTAGACTTACAATATTCAGAAGAAAAATATAGATACCTATTCGAATTTTCCAGAGAGGCAATTGCACTTGTGGATGCAGATACAGGCAGTATTTTAGAAGCTAACCACCAGTTTCGATCCCTTACTGGATATACTCGTGGCGATATTACTAAGATGAATATCGAAGACATCATCCTAGGAAATCAAGTATCAAACCAACTTAGATTTGGCTCCGATTTATCTTCCGACACCATGATGTCTCTGCCCGATGCCGAAATTCTTGCGAAAGATGGAAACAAACTGGAGGTAGATATTAGTTTTACCTCCATTTTACTTTCACCCAAAAAACGTTACCAAGTACAATTCCGCCCCAACTCAGAAAGAAAAGAACAAGAACGATTACAACATGAATTTATATCCAACGTAAGTCACGAACTCAGAAGCCCTATGACAAATATCAGAGGGTATTTGGAATTTTTTAAATCAGACACTTCTTTACCGTTTAACACCGAACACAAAAACATGTTAGAGGTTATCGATAAAAACGCAAAAAGATTGAGTTTTCTAATCGAAAACCTATTAAAATTAACTACGTCCCGCGAGAAGGATAAAGAAGCTGAAGTAGTCGAGATTTTTGATCCGGTTGCAGTAATCGAAGATGTCATTCACATGAACTCTCACCTAGCAAAAGGGAAAGCGATCGAATGGGATCTATCACTCAAAAAAGGTTTTTTTCTTCGGGGAATCAAATTTGAATTTTCACAAATCATTACCAATCTCTATGTGAATGCTCTCAAATATACATTCAAAGGAAAAATTGGTATCTCCATTCGTGAAACCAATGGCAAAATCGAAATCACTGTCGAAGACACAGGAATAGGAATTGATCCCAATTATAAAAATCAAATCTTTGATCGATTCTTTAGAATTCCATCCTCTGATAATAAAAAAATTGGTGGGACAGGACTTGGATTATCCATTGTTAAATCTCTCGTGGACAAAATGTCCGGAGAGATCTCTGTAGAAAGTAACATGGGAGAAGGAAGCAAATTCACCATTTACTTCCCTAAAGTAAATATTAACGTTTAGAAGTTTTTTTCTTTTTTGGAATTTGTTTTTTCTTTGGAGCAGGTTTCGTTTTATTTTTAAAAGATGAGTCGTTTGGCTTCAATAAAACAAGAGAAGGAATATTTTTTTCCTCTAACTGCATTTTTGATAAAAGTAGAGACAATTCCAACATCTCACGAGTCCCAAGTAAATGCATCATGTCCAACGCTTGATTCATTCCTAACTTCTTAAAAATGGTGAGCGCTTGAGAAACCCCAAAAAACTTGATCAGAATAGGAAGTTCTTCTAAACCACGTTGTTTGATCCACTTTTTGCAATCCACAACAGAAAGTTCGCTAACAAGTTGAATGACTGGACCTACATGAATCTCATTCACAAGCCAAAGAAAATCTTTCATAGGAATTTCTTTGAGTAACGCAATTGACTTTTGAATTCCTAAAGTTTTTAGAATTTCTACACTGGTCTCTTTGCCCAGAGTCTTTGCAAGTAACCCCACATCATGAGGAGGAATACTTCGAGACACAAGAGCCAAATCTGCCATGGGCAGAGAATGAATAAAATATACTAAATCATCATCCTCATTCTCCCGAATCATCTCCACGAGAATTTTTTCTGGGATCTGTTTTACGAGTTCAACCACAGTATCTTCACTTAACTTCTGAGTGAGAACAATGAGCCTTTCTTTGGGAACCTTCCCTGTGAGCGAAAGTAACTTTTCATAACCCAGATTCTTCAAAATCTGGAAGGATTTTTTGGGGCCAAGTTTTTCTAAATACTGGTAAACACTTTGGATTGTAACGAGAACTTCTTTCATTTGCCCCAACTTTGGATACAAACTGTCAGAATCTTCGTAAAATTCCAGAGAAATTCCTTTTCGAATCTGTTAATTTTTGCAAAATGGAAGAGTGAAGCTACGCCAACTTTGGTTTCTAATTTTACTTTTTATTTGCGGAGTAGGGGGACTGATCTACTGCAAAACAGCTCCTTATGATCATTCACTTTCGGCACTGATTGGGATTTGGGAAGGATTTTACGAAATCAACCCAGACCTGGTAGACTCGAATTTTGTAATTTACAAATCGGGTGGTTACGATGGACAATTCTTCTATTTTCTCGCAAAAGACTTGTTCGCCTATGGTGATTGGGATCTAATTGTAGACTCCTACCACTTCCGTTTTCATAGAATTGGACTTTCGTTATTTACCGGCGTTTTCTCTGCTGTGATTGGATTTTCTCATTATCCGTTGATTACAATCCTCTTTCTTTTTACAGTTTTTTTTCTTTCCACCTTCTGTTTGTATTCACTCCTCCCAGAAACAAAAAAATGGTTTGTTGTCTTTTATCTATTCTCTCCCTTTTCTTTAAACGCAAACCTGCTTCTAGTTGCTGACTCCCTTTTTGTCAGTTTTGGAATCATTGCTTTCTACTTCTTTAGAAACAAAAAAACTATCCCCGCCGTTTTCTTTTTTCTTTTGATGGTAATCACTCGTGAATTGGGAGTATTATTTCTGATTCCGATTGTTTTTAAGGCCTTACTCGAAAAAAAATGGAAAGATGTTTTTCTTTATTCCATACCCGGGTTCGCATTTCTCTATTTGGTGGGATATGGATTAGTCCATCCTCCCAACCATTTAGGAACCAATCCTCTTGGATTTCGCGATATGACAGACCTGCCTTTATTTGGATTTTTTAAAAGTTTCAGGGAAGGGGGATCCTTCCAATTCAAACTCAAAGAAATTCCAAAAATTCTTTTTTTTATCTCTTTTATATCCTTGTCCGTTTTCAGCATCCAATCCCTAAAAGAATCCTTTTCAAAAAATATAGACCTACTCATTCCGATTTTTGGAAGCCTATTCGTAATCCTCATTGCTGAACAAGGATACTGGCGGTCTTTTGATAACCTAAGCCGGATGTTTACATTGATTTTACCTTTTTCCATGTTACTAGATGGGGCACTTAAAAAACCTTTTTTACGCCTATTCCTCGGCATCTCCATAACCCTGTTTTTCTTTTTAATCATCCGCATTCTGTGGATCACACCCACAAAGGAGTTTTTCTTTAGCCTATGATATCTCTTGCTTATTCACCATGCCCAAATGATACTTTCCTCTTTTACCATTTGATCCGTAATACGGATTACCCAGTGAAAGAAGAACTATATGATGTAGAGAATTTAAACGAATTTGCTTTCCAGGGAAAATTTCCAGTCACAAAACTTTCGTTTGCTGCCTATTTCCAAATCATTGATAAATACATTTTACTGGAAACTGGTTCCGCTTTAGGGAGAGGTTGTGGCCCTATCTTAATTAGAAAAAAAAATACAAAAACAGATCTCTCCAATTATAAAAATCTATACATCCCTGGCATGTTAACCACAGCAAACCTACTTTTGTCCTTATATACTAATGGAAAACAAAATCCAACCCCATTACGTTACGATGAAATCATACCAAAGGTAATGAGCGAAGACAACAGTTTAGGTGTGATCATTCATGAAGAGCGGTTTACCTATGAAGAAAGGGGAATGGAAAAAGTAGTGGATCTTGGAGAATGGTGGGAAAGTTCCACAGGCTATCCCATCCCTTTAGGTGCTATAGCGA
The DNA here is from genome assembly GCF_004769575.1 of Leptospira perdikensis. Classification (NCBI taxonomy): domain Bacteria; kingdom Pseudomonadati; phylum Spirochaetota; class Leptospiria; order Leptospirales; family Leptospiraceae; genus Leptospira; species Leptospira perdikensis. The sequence goes on from NZ_RQGA01000007.1 coordinate 14,757, forward strand.
TCCGTAGAGACATACCAAGAGATGAGGCATTAAAGTTCCAATCAAACCTTAGAGAGAGTTTGAAGTCAGCCTATTTAGAACCAAAAGAAATGATGGATTATATTCGAACCAACTCGCAAAACAAAGAAGATGCGGTGATCAAATCCCATATCAATTTATATGTGAATGATTTTACAAAAAATTTAGGAAATGAAGGCCACGGTGCCGTAGAATATCTGCTCAAACGAGCAACCGAGGCAGGTTTTATTAAAAAACCCACCTCTTTGCCTTTGTTTTTAGGAGAAAGTTAACATACAAAGGATATTTCCTTTGTCGCGTTTACAGGCTTCGATCGCTTTTGCCACAAGCATTCCCGGTTTCAATTTACTCGGATCCGCTTTCACTGCATGCCCAGAAGATAACCCAGAAACCAGAAGGTCTCCTGGGTAAATTGGCACTTGCGTTGCATCTACATGCATTTTTGTAATCCCAAGAAGTGCCACAAGCACGTATTCCACTGCCTTTTCCTGTTTTCCAAATACCACATGAGCACTTGTCACACAGACACCAATGACATTTGTGGAGTAGGGGTGTTTCGATCTTCCAAGAACACCGGGTTCTTCTGTTGCCACAAGAAGATCACCAGCAGTCACAACATCTTTTCCATCCAATCGAAAGTAACGAGCAATACATTCTTCTCCACCTTCTTTTGTTATACGAAGATTTCCTTCGAACAAAGACTCGCCGTTAGCATAGATCGCTTTTCCAGAGCCGGAAAGTTCCAATTCAGGAATTCCTTTTCCATCCACAACAAGAGCAAAATCAGACTGTGATAGAAAACGACCACCTGGCGCCGTAGTCCCGGCACCTAAAACTCCAGCAGATTGTTTTGTGTCCTTTCCTTTAGAAACGCCATACACTCCAATAGAGTCTCCAAATCCAGAAACACCGGTTCCAGAAGAAACGCCGACAACACCTGTGCCAATCTTTGTATTCTTTCCATAAATGATGGCATCTTTTGCCTGCGGAGGAACAAATCCTTTGGACGAACCTTCGGCCTCTCCTGTGATTTTCAGAAGTCCCGAATGGGAATTAAAATCATGTTCTTTTTCTGCATAGGGATGGGTATGCGGTTTCGGATCTCTTTTATCAGACAACCTTGGGTCATCAGAAAGTACGACCTTACCAGGGATAGCCTCTCCATGATTTGCGAGTAAAACAATTCCTGCATCATCGAATCCGGCCTTTGCAAGACGTTTGTCGTTTCCTTGTACAACAGCACCTGGTTTGACTTCGCCGGAATGAGCAAGTTGGACAATCCCATGTAATTCAGTGCTAGCATGTCTCAAACGTTTGTCGTTTCCTTGTACAACCGTGTTTGGCTCTTCGCCACCGTTAGGTGCAAGTTGCACAATTCCCTTTGCCGTGTTTGTGGCATCCCGAAGTCTCGGATCATCCCCTGTAACCACTTTATCAAGAGCCACTTCTCCTGCGTCCGCAAGTTGCACAAGACCAATGGACTTTTTAGTGGCAACTCTGAGACGAGAATCATTTCCTTGTACGACAACTCCAGGGCGAGTTTCCCCATCTAACGCAAGCTCAACGATCCCAGGGTGATCAGTAGATGCACTGCGCAAACGTTCATCATCTGACTGTACTACAAGACCTGGACGAGCTTCGCCACTTCTTGACAATCGGACAAGACCATGAGTGAGTTCGGTGGCGATTTTTAGGCGTTTATCATTTCCTTGTACTGCCACCCCAGGCTTTTCTTCCCCATCTGATGCCAATTCCACAATCCCACGGTATTCCGTAGTGGCATCACGAAGGCGTCTATCATTTGCCTGAACCACAACTCCTTCTTTGACTTCTCCATCCACTGCGAGACGAATGATCCCCGAACGAAGGACGGAGGCATAGGGGAGAGGTTCTCTTGTTGGCCCGCCATAATCTTTTTTATCTGGGCTAGAATATAATTCGAGTTCTATGACTTCGGTAATGTAATCTTTTTTATTTGGCTGTTTCTCTTGGAAAAAAACTAATTTTAAAAAACGAAGGTTTACCGCAGAGAACCTCCACTTATACCAAGTACCAGGCTCCGATAGAAAAAAATTCTCTTCATGTAACTGGTGCCAAGTAAGATCGTCTTCGCTATAATAAGTAACAAACCGTTCAGGGAAATTAGTAGTGGGGTCATTTTTTGTGAGCATTCGCATCTCTTCAATGCGGTTCACAGAACCCATATCCAAAATCAAATACTCCTCTTCTGGTTCTTCTTTCTTTTTGGAAGACCATCCATAATCGGGCCTTGTATCAAAAAGATTTTCTTTTACGAATAGTCGGTCAAACTCGGAACTTGCCTGAATGGATTGGATTCCAGTGATGAGAATCTTCAGTTGACCAAAACTAATCCGATTTTTCCCATTACTTGCTTTTCTTGAAATCTTAGATACAAATTTCACATAACGAGCGCTAGTTAGTGAAAAAAGCCATTTTGCCGATGTTTTGAAAGACTTACGAAAGGAAGACTCTTGTAAGATTGGCTCCCAATACTTTCCATCATGCGATAATTCAAACCGGAAAGAATCGGGAAAAAAATCCAAACCATCTTTTCCTGGCAGGAGTTCAATCCCGTTAAAATAAACTACGTCATCAAACTTGAAGATAATAGAAGATAAAGAAGACTGTTCCTTTTCTTCAAAAAAGGATAAAAATTCTTCGTTTTTGACTTCATAGGTTCCGGAAGTGGAAACTGATTTAATGGGTAGAGAGTAGGGGTGGCTTGTGCGGATTAAATGATCTTTCATTGCGCTTTTTAATGCTGATTCCTTCCAAAAAATACCGTTTTTATATCCAGTCTATCGAATTTCACTGAGGCGTGATCCTTCTTCCTTCTCCGAAAACACAACAAGAACTGTCGGTTTTACGCGTTCGGTAAAATACATATTCACAATTTGGCGAAGATGCCCTTGAATCGGTGAAGTGACAACAATCACATTTCCATCCATCTGAACTTCCAACCGTTCCAATTGGTTCCAAGAGGATTGGGTCAATTCTTTGCTTGCCCAAGCTAAAAACCCAGACCAAGAAGCCGGGTGGGAAAAGGTTTCTTCCATTGAAACTTTCTGCTCAGTTTTAATCACTTCTGGTCTGCGAACAGAAATCAATTCTCGGCAAAGAGATTGTACATAGGATGTGTTTGATTCCATATGTAAGGAGACTGCTTTTTTATAAGCCTCCAAAGCGATTTCAGGACCGAAGAGATCCACCAAAGTTTCAAATGCTTTTTTCTCTTCTTTTTCCTTGCTCAATTCTCCAGTCGCGGGCACCGCAGGTGGATTGTTTGTATTAGATATAGTTATATTAATATGGTTAGGGGTTCCGTCCGCACCCCCCTTACCGGCCAACTTTGGACCCCCAGAGGTTTCCGGTTCGCCACCGGTGAGGGTTATACTCGTATCCCCCAGAGGGGTAATTTTGGAACCCTCGTAGTGGAAGGAAAAATGATACCGGGTCGAAGTCCGCCCATTGCCTGGAACTTGGTAGAGTAGGCCGGCGCGAGTGAGTTCCTTTTTTGCGGAAACAATGGATTTTTTGGTCTTGAAGCCGGTAAGTCGCATCAATGTTTCTGTGTTGGGCCAAACTGGTTTGAAATTGTAGTCACTGAATTTCAGTAGAACCGGATAGAGTGTTTTGGCGGCATGAGATAGCTCTGCCCAAACACCTGAATCTATGATGTCGGTCATCAGTCGGATATAGGGATGCCGCTGGTCGCTCACAAAAGCTCCTCCGCTTTTCTGCAAAAATTAAACCAAATTTAAGCAAATTTTACGAAGGAGTTGACATTATCTGACATAATGTTAATTATGTCTCATCCAACAACATTCCTTCGGGAAACCCCGACCCCCTGGAACACCAGGGGAATTTTTTTATGTTTCGGGTTGGGATATTACAAATCCCACGTCTCTTTTGCATTTGCAAAGAAACGTTTTGCTCAAACTCAAATCACTTTTATTATGTCACATTATTGTCGGATTCCGGCAGATGTCAAGTTCGTACAGCATTTTTCCTAAGCTGTACGATAAATTTTTTTCCTAAGTACTTGACTGCTTAGTACTTGTTTGGGTTATGCCGAATCGCCGTATTTTTTCACCAATTCTTTGCGAATGAATTTGTATATGTCGCCGAGTAAGATTTCGTCGTCCGACAGAATCTGGATTCCCGTTCCTGTCCTACGAATTTTGTACCCAGAAAAAAGCGAACTCTTCGATTGGTTGGGCTCGCCGGACTTAATCTGTTTATTGAAATCTTTAGCATCTCTAACGGTTTTTAAGGCTCCTTTATGGAATAAGGTTAGAAAATCGTCGAGACTTCCTTTTTTTGCAGCCTGGGCGGCTTGGACCAAAAGGTTTTTGTTGTAGATTTCATTTTTTTTGCACTTCTCAAGGTCTTCTTTTGACATCGAGGTTATGGAAAGTACTTCCGTCATATAACTGCGGCTTTTTCCAAAAAGTTCACCTAACTCCTGATCTGTGTAGTTATGGGAGTTTTTCAAAAAGAGTAGGGCGTCTACCTCTTCATAGGGGGAAAGATTTTCTCTTTGTAAATTTTCAATGACAGCTAATTTATAAATTTCTTTGTCAGGGCGATTTAGGATCTTACACTCGATTTCCACCCAACCAAGTGATTTGGCAGCATGGTATCTTCTTTCGCCAGCAATGATTTTGTAACTCCCTTCCCGATCTCCTTTGGAAACGATGATCGGTTGCAAAAGTCCATCGGCCTTTAAAGTCTGAGCAAGCTCTTCAATCCCTTTTTTCCTTTCCTGTCTTGGTTGGTGTTCGGAGGGTTGGATTTTATCCATCCGAATGGTACGAATCGTCCCATCCAAATTTTCCGCCTGGTAGATGTCGGCGAGAGTTCCGAGGCGTTTACTTTTTAAGCTCATTTAAAACCTCCTCAATAAATCCTTCATACTCTTGAGACTGGCGAGAGGTTCGGTTGTAATCATAAACTGATTTTTTTGCTAGATGGCTTTCGCCAATGGCTACCCCATCCGAAATCGTGTGTTCAAAGATACGAAAGTATTTTGTCAAAACGGGAAGGATGGTTTTGGTAAGTAAGGTCTGGGGTTTGAGTTGGGTGATGAGTGCCCCTAAAATTTCCAGGTCAGGGTTGATCCTTTTTTTGATCGAGGAAATTGTCTGTTGCAGACCCATAATTCCGTCCATGGAGAATTTCTCTGCCTGGAGAGGGATGAGAACAAAGTTGGCTGCCACAAGGCTATTCACCGTGAAGATAGAAAGAGAAGGGGGGCAGTCAATGATGACAAAGTCAAAATCTTTAATTCCTGAAAGGGAGTCCCTGAGGATATAGGGGGCCTCTACAGAGTTCACGGAAACTGTTTCCATCTCCGCCAAACGCATGCTAGATGGCGCTATCCACAAATGTTCGTTATACGCTGGGGCGATAATGTCTTTTAGGCTTGTGGCATTTTGGAAGAGGTGGGCTAAATCTTTCTCAACAGTTTCTGGATTCAAAAAGATCCCCGTGGAATTTGCTTGAGGGTCCATATCGATGAGTAAGGTCTTATGATTTCGACGGGCGAGACCCATGGCAAGATTCAAAGAAGTAGTGGTTTTTCCTTCTCCGCCTTTTTGGTTTGCAACTGCAATCGTGATCATCTGTCTCTTTTTCCCTTCCCAAATGGTATGCTTTCTTGCCGAAAATTTGGGATCAATTGTATTTTTAGAATGGAGCAAAAAAAGGGTTTTTTAGTTCCATCTCCCTTCATTGTCGGACATCCGACATGCTGAAAATTAGCAAAAACTATCTCCTCTGTTTGCGTCGGACATCCGACATTCAAATAGGTACGTACTTGACAAAGTGATTAAATTTAAACAGTTTCATAACATGCCTTCTCAAACAATTCCCCTGCTTGCCTCCGAAAAAATGGGCAAGGATTGGATGGATTTTGTCCTTCCAATTTTGTGGGAAGGGTTATGTACGGAGCTTGGTCTCTCCGCCGGAGTGGTCGTTTTGAAAGCAGAGGAAGAAGATTCTTTTTATGAATCTGCCAGTTTCGGTTATGGAGAAGATGGGTTTTATTATTCGTTCTTGAATCGTGGTTCGGACCATTGGGAAGAGTTAATGCACTCCCCAGAACCCGTGTTTTTTTCCGGAACTGAGTTCGAGTTGTTTGGAAAAAAAACAAATGCCTTTGCGATTCGGATTTCTTACGGACAAACAAAAATTGGCTTTTTGCTGGCAGAAATGGAGGAGACTCTTGTCCTTCCCTTTGGAATTTTCCTTACTCTCTTTGCTGAAAAGATTGGGAATGAGTGGGGAAAAACCAAACCCAGTTTGGGAATCCAAGAGATCCTCCGAGAAGGGAATTCGCATTCTTTGTATCGTAAAGAAATTCCCAATTTAGAGCTGGCTCGTTTAGAGTTTGCGAAACAAAAAGTCCTTACCATTCTTGGTCCCCCCGGCTCTGGGAAAAAAACTTTGGCAAAATGGATCCACCAAACCCAGCTTCCTGGGGCCCCTTTTCTGGTGGTAGAATCGTTACCCGACCACTTTGGGAAACTGGAAAAGGCTCTCTCGGTTTGGGGGAGCGAGTCTCGTTCCGGAAGTTTGGTTCTTTCTGGAATCCAGTTTCTGAACTTAGGACAACAACAAATCCTTTCTGATTGGTGGTCAAAATCTGGATATTCTGGGTCACTATTTTTACTTGGGCCCGAGGAAATCGGCCAAGAATTATTGCCAGAGTTTGAAAGGTTTTTCCGAAAAAATTCGTTGGTACTGCTATCCCTCAGGTTCCTTCCAAAAGCGAGTTTGCAAACTTTGGTTCAGAATATATTTGAAGAATTGTGCAATTCTCAGAACCGGTCGGGTTTGAGATTAGGGGATTCCAGTTTGCAAGAATTAGTATCTAGATCATATCCGGGAAATTTTGCTGATTTGCGAAATGCAATTCTCACCGGGATCTTAACTTGCCGGTCGAACCAGGTGGAACTTGCAGACTTAGAACCTGGTAAATCCAAGATGGATTTGGAGATCCCTGATGCAGAAGATTTAGACTTGCGGCGTGGAACAGAGGCCTTAGAAAGGCAGAAGATTCTTCTCGCTATGCGGATCTTTTCGGGCAACCAAATCCGGATGGCAAAGGCCTTGGGTATTTCGAGGGGATCCCTCCAATATAAAATGAAACAGCTTGGTTTAACGTAAAGATGGATGATACTGTATACGAAGAGCGGAAAACTCCGGCTGGCTTTCTCGTCAAAGTCCGGCTTTCCAAGCTCACATACGTAGTTTTTACGGAAACAGGTCCAGAAGTTCCCAAGGGTGCTAGGAATAATTCCATCGTAGTCAATGTGCCCCGGGTTGGGTTTTTTGGGGACGACTTTGATGTTTCACATTTCCATTTAGGAGAACTTTCCTTCGTTAACGTCAAAGCAAGTAAACTTGTTATCCCTTACCAACATGGATTTTCGAATGAAATCAAAACCATCTATTTAGGGACGGGGAGTTTGAGTGATGTCCTACCTGTGGTCATCTACCACTATAAGAATAAAGAAGAATTGATGGCAGCTTGGGAGAGGGGGGAACAGGCCCAGTTTTTAGTGGTCGATGAAGAAATTCCTCGATCGGACATGGTTTCTTTTAAGATCCGATACCCCAGTATGAATATCCTTGTGATTAAAAAAAGGATCAATACTTCCGCAGAATCGCAGTCTCCTAAAACTGATGAATCCAAAGACAAAGGTGTGGTAGATTACGATAAGGTCCGTGCTACCGATGTTGCTAAAAACCAGAACTTAAATACCTATAGTGAAAACCCAGTCTTTTTGGCTAGAATCCATCTCCGAGCTATGGAGTTGGATAAGGTAAAACAGCTCCTCTTAGATTTCCATCTTTCTTCCGATGACGTTATGTTCATCCGAACATTTTTAGATGTGATGATCAAAAACGAATTAAAAAAGCCGGAATTGGATGTGGTCAAACCGCAACTCATTGCGATGACGGAAGCCTTTCGATTGGCAGTGCTCATTTTGGAATACCGTGTGGAAGATTTCGAAAAGGAATTGGATCTAGGATTTTCAAAAGAGATCTCTCATATGATTTATGCCCTACTCGCAAAAGAACAAGAAACTGCTCAAGACCTGGAACATGAAATAGTTCTTTGGGAATGGAAGTTGCGGGTGCGCTCGCAGATTCTAAAAAAATAGTCAAAATCGGCCAAAAAAAGCTTTATTTTTCCCTGATTTCGAGGAAAACTGAGGATAATCCTATGATTTTCTCGGAAAAAATGAAAAATCTGGCACAAAAGTTGCAAAAGAGTACCCTTTTGGTTTTGCTCTCTGTATTTTTTATTTTTCCTGCAACCGGCCTATTCGCAGACGAAGCCGACCTTCCTGTCATCATTCCAAACGATAAACTCTTAACTCCGATTGAACTTCGAGACGGTTTGGTTTTTGAAGTGGTTGTGGTTGATGAAAGGAAACTTACTTTGAATGATGTGGAACCTTCGAAAGTTCCACAAGTTGGTGAGTTCGTATTTTCTGGTGAACCAACTCCAAAGCCTGCGAACATTTCGATGGTATCTAATCCAGGGATGGTTTTTTTAATTTCAAACAATTCATTTTCCGAAAAAGACGATCGCAGGGATTTGAAAGACGGTTTTGTTTTTGAGAGTGGCCAAGAGCATTTCTCTGTAAAATCGATTGCCAGCCCAGGACTTTTTTGTTTTCTGGGGATATGTCTCAGCCGAAGCGAGTTGCCTTCCAAAAATTTCTCAATGCTATGCGAAAACTCTCTACCGAAGTCAATGACTCGGAGATCTGCAAACGATTGGAAATTCTTATGGCAACCAGTAAGGACGACCTCCCTTTGGCTGTTGTCAACCAGCTCCTCCAAGATGCTAAGAACTTTGACCCCAAGGCCATCCCGGAACCTTACACACAGTATGTCCGACATTTCATCTATATGGTCAAACGCAACGGACGAGTCCCGAGTGACCTTCTATCCGGAGGGGATGAAGACAGAGCTGGTGGTGACCGTTCTTCCAAGTCTGCAAAGAAACAGTCAGCAGTTCAGTCCAAATCCAAACACAGTATCTCTAAATCTTCAAGTCCTGTAAAGAAGGGGAAATCTTCCCCCAAATCCACTTCTAAAAAGTCTTAAAATAGCTAAATTCTTCACTAAAGAAAACCTTCCTGTGCGTAGCACAGGGTGAATTCTCGTTTTTCCATCCCTAGGGGACATAGCACCCTTTTTATCAAAACTGACCATTTTTAAGCACTTATCTCAATTCCCCTGTCTCTTTCAATCGCTCAAAGCGGATTGGTCTCTGGATTGGAACAAAACTGCCAAATTTTAGGCATTTACTTTCGAAACCAAAAATCGGACCAATTGCCCTGCTTTGGACACCTAACGGATGTTCCTGTTTTGTCGAATGTTCGTGTCTCGGCACCTACTGTTCCCATATGGGCGACCAGACATGGTCATGACAGTCAATTGGCAGCCAAGAAGAGGGCAATTCGCTTGTTGCCCAAATTCCGTCTATCTCTTTGGTCGCTCCTTAGAATCTCAAGCAAAGACTGGACTTATGGCGCAAACTCCATAAAAAAGAATTCATCTCGTAATGGGTGCAGTCGGATGCCTGGGAATGGTCAGTTCGGAAGCGCCCGGAAACCGCAGCAACTGGCCTTTGTTTCTGGATCCATTTCAGTAGGATGGGCCAAAAACCGTCAAAAATCAAATTTCGGCCTGTAGTAGATACAGGGAGCTTTTGTAAGGCTGTTTGCACTAGATTTAAGTAAAACAGAGAAAGAAGTGGCCAAATTAGGGCGTTTATACCCCAAACTACCGGACCTTCGGCTCCAACACAGGATGGCAACGGGACTTCAGAGATTAACGTGGAATTACCCGAAAGTCGACCGAAATACTGTCAAAAAGTCATGTGTAGCGAAAATGCATATGTATGTAAAAATGGCAGGGAATTGAATATTGGTTGCCAGGCAGGAGTATCCGACCCACCGTTCTTTTTTATATGGCGGAAACGATACGGCTTAGGGTAAAATGTCATGCTTGTTCCAATTTAATTGAAGGAACGGCCAAATACGGTTCTGGGCACTTTGTTCCAGAGGGAATAGTCTTTGATTTTGTGGCTGTTGGCAAAGTGGAAGGGGCGCAAGGACGAAGAGTTAAGGCGGAAGTCACCTGTACCTGCCCCAATTGTGGCGTAAAATGCAAGTACAATGTCTAATTGATTAAAAATAGTCAGTAATATGCTTTTTAATTCGGCAACATTTGCCCTTTTCTTTGTTGGATCATTGTTCGCTTGGCAGCTTTTACGCATTACTTTGCCTAAAAAAAATGGTTGGTTTGATAGAATTTACTCATTAAAAAGATTAATATTGGTCATTTATTTGATTGGTATTAGTGCTATATTTTACTGTTTTTGGAACCCGCTTTATCTGCTTTTGCTGGTTTGGATTGCTTTTGTTGATTTTTGGCTGGCTCGGGCCTTGGGAAGGACTGATTCTCCTTTCTTTCGCCGTCTCATTTTGTCAGCTTCCCTGCTAGATAGCCTTGGGATTCTTCTCTTTTTTAAGTATGGGCATTTTATTGCTGAAAATTGGGCAATTATTTTTGGTAATTCACAATTCAATCCAGAATTTTGGAGCCATTGGCTTCTTCCTGTGGGGATTTCTTTTTACACATTCCAGTCGATTTCTTACTTGGTGGATGTTTACAGGCGGGAATTGGAGCCTGAAAGGAAGTTTTCATCTTATTTGCTCTTTCTTTCCTTTTTCCCGCAGTTGGTCGCAGGCCCAATCGTCACGGCAAAGTCTTTTTTGCCCCAAATTCGTAGGCCTCTCCCCTTCCTAAAGACTCCTGTCCTTTTCGCAGTATTTCTCATATTGTTAGGGTTGTTCAAAAAAATGGTAATTGCAGACCATTTGGCCGAAACTTCAGACTTCGCATTTAGTCACACCGCAGATGTTTCCACAAAAGCACTTTGGATTGGTATGTTTTCCTATTCCTTTCAGATCTATTGTGACTTTTCAGGTTATACTGATATTGCCCAAGGTGCGGCACTTCTTTTTGGGTTCAGGTTGCCTGAGAATTTTAAGATGCCTTATTTATCCAGTGGGTTTTCAGAGTTTTGGACTCGTTGGCATATTTCTCTTTCCCAGTGGCTGAAAAAATATGTCTACATCAGCCTTGGTGGGAATCGTGTGAGTCGGGTTTTCACTTATCGAAATTTATTTCTTGTGATGGCAATTGGAGGATTTTGGCATGGGGCCTCCTGGAATTTTTTGGTCTGGGGGGCCGGCCATGGTTTTTTGCTCATTTTGGAAAGATGGGCACTTGTTGGGTCTAGAGTATGGAACGTAGCTTGGATGAAACCCGTTCGTGTCCTTGTGACTTTCCTTTTGGTATGTTTTCTTTGGATTTTCTTTAGAAGTAGTGATTTTGCGAGTTCTCTGTGCTACCTACAGGGTCTTTTTACCAAAAAAGACGGTTTTTCCCTGCCTTATACTTTTGAAATGACTTTTGTTTATTGTTTGGTTTTCCTTTTGATAGGTCATTTATTGGGGAATTTGTATTTTAAGGACAATAAGCAATTGTTAGGTGGATTCAAAAAATTAGAAAATTCCTTAGGAAAAACAGCAGTTTTTGGAGTTTTGGCTTCGATTTCCCTTATTTTGATTGTTTTGTTTTCGGCGGATAGCAAACCTTTTGTGTATTTTGTTTTTTGAGGAGATAATATGAAACAGAAGATATTATTTATATGTTTCTTTCTTATTTCTCTATTTGCCATGGACTTTTTGTTTTTTAAAAAACTTCAGTTTTTGTTGCCGAACGAATCTCCTTGGAACACCAATCATTTCTTTAATTTTTTATATGAATATGAACGGATTCGAAACATTCCCAAAACAAAAAAAAGAATCATCATTGTAGGAAGTTCTGTTGCTTACTATTCGATTGACTCTCGTAAATTAAAGGAGTCTTTGCGGAAAGATTACGATTTGGATGTGGATGTTTTTTATTTAGCTTACGCTGGAAATAGTCCACTTTATGTGTATTTACTGCTGAATTGGTTGGATCCATTAGAGCCGGATCTTGTTGTGTATCCCGTCAATTTTATTGATTATCGCCTTCACCGAACCTATGTTATGTTCCCTGAGGGTAGGAATGATTCTGTAGAAGAGTCGGTAGTTGTTAGAGATGCCCTCACCTTTGGAGAGGCACCCCAGTCTTTGTGGGTATTCCCTTGGGAGACCTTAAAAGAAGTTGGTCCTTCGATGGATTGGGATACCTGGTCTCGTTATGTAGTTTCTTCTGGATTTTCTTTCTATCGTTACAAAGATATTTATCTACAAAATTTGCAGAATTTAATCCAACATCGGTTTGGACGAAATACCAGCTATCATGCTTATGCCGGCGCCGACATTCCTGAGGGAATTAGTGGCCTTGGTTGGACGGGTCAAAAATTTAGTTTTTTCCCAACTGAAAAATTGAAAAACAAAGGATTTTGGGTTGAGGTAACTCAGTTCCTTCTCGGTGGAAAACCTTGCCGTATGGAAATTTCCAATGGAATCACTCACCAAGAAATTTTCCTCACCCGGGAAGGTTGGGTGAAACTCCACTTGGATCCAAAATTCTTCCAAGATAAAAAGTTGATCACTGTAAAACTAGAGCGGGTTTGGTATGCTAACCAGGCAACGGGTGCCTATTTGGATTATCATTTTGATCCTATAGGTGTTCGGTTGGAACAAACGTTTGGACTCGAAAAAGCGAAGTCCGGAATCCAATACGAAAGGGAACCGAGAACCGAGGACTTTCGGTATTCAGGAATGAAAGATGAAGAATATCGTAAGTATTTCCATTACCGGTTGCTTGAGGGACTCGAGAAACGACCTGGAATTGGATACCTCGTTGCCTTAAAATTGGCAAAAGAAAGAATTCGTGAGGAAAAGTTTCGGCCTTATTTTCACTTTCGGTATCTCAAAAAAATTGCAGATCATTTTCGAGAGAGAAATGTTCGTTTTTTACTCATCAATAATCCCGAGAGCCCCATCTCTCTTGATTGGTATGAAGATTCTGACTGGTATCGAGATCACCTATCGTATTTGGAATCTTTAGCTGGAGGTTCTGTCCATTATTGGGACATACACCGAAGTTTGCCGATGCAGGGTTTTTCCGACTTCCACCATTTCACATATCTCGGAATGGAACAAATGAATCCGATTTATGCTAAAAGAATTGGAAATCTCTTTCCGAAATAAGATGTTTTTCAATCCTTACATTAGATAAGGAATTTTATGGAAAAAATCAAAGTTGGAGTCCTGGGAGCAACAGGATCCGTCGGTCAAAGATTCATTCAACTTTTGGAGAATCACCCTTATTTCACGGTGACTCATTTGGCAGCTTCAGAAAAAAGTGCCGGCCAAACTTATGGAGAGGTAATGAAATCTCGTTGGAAGATTTCATCCGATATCCCTGCTTACGCAAAAGACATTATCATTACGTTACCAAATCCTGAAGTGACCAAGGGCGTGCAACTCGTGTTCAGTGGTCTTGATGCATCCATTGCTGGAGAAGTAGAAACTGCCTACGCGGAAGCGGGTGTGATGGTTCTATCTAATTCTAAAAATCATAGAATGGATCTGAACGTTCCGATTCTTTCTGCGGAAGTGAATGCACATCATTTGGATGTTTTACAATTCCAAAAGACCAAAGGAAAAATCATTACCAATTCCAATTGTACCATTATGGGTGTAACGATTTCATTGAAACCTCTGATGGACGCTTTTGGTTTAAAGTCTGTTATGTTGTTTTCGATGCAGGCCATTTCGGGGGCAGGATACCCTGGAGTGCCGACTATGGACATTCTTGGGAATGTGGTTCCTTATATTGGTGGCGAAGAAGACAAAGCAGAAATTGAACCACAAAAATGTTTGGGAACTGTAAAAGATGGAATCATCAAATCAGCTGATTTTAAAATTTCAGCTCATTGCAACCGAGTTCCTGTTTTTGACGGACATACGGTTTGTGTCTCCGTTTCCTTTGATAAAAAACCAAAAAAAGAAGAGATTCTTAAGGTTTGGGCCGATTTTCAAGGGGAACCGCAGAAATTGGGATTGCCGTTTGCACCAAACCCGGCTATTCTCTACCGCGAAGAAAATGATAGGCCTCAACCACGTCTGGATTTAGAGACGGGGAGAGGAATGACTACTGTTGTTGGAAGACTTCGGGAAGATCCAATTTTGGATTGGAAATGGGTAGTACTTTCACATAACACGATTCGAGGTGCGGCAGGAGCTGCTATTTTGAATGCAGAGTTATTGTATAAAAAAGGATTTTTTAACTAAGGAATTTCCCGAGACATGTTGGATCCAAACCTCCCGGAATTAAAAGTAATGGATTACACCGCCTGCCTCCAAAAGGTTCAGGCTATGGATTCACGGGGGGATTTTTCATACAAAGGGATCTATAAAGTTCTACTTGTGATCTTCGAGTGGACGGATAAGTTTTTACAAAACAAAGTTTTACCCAATGTAGAACAAATTGAACGTGATAGTTCAATTGATCGTGATCGTACAGAAAATTATGTGATCGACCTTAGTTATAAACAAAATCCTGCAATCATCAGAAAGATGAACGTTCTCGAATTTCATCCCAACGAACCTGGAGATCCAGAAAATCCAAAAACTTTTATCAAACACAATACTGTATTTGCAAGACCTACAACCTCTGATGGAGGCACAGCTTTCCGTTACGCGTTGGGACTGAATGAACTTTCTACAGCCGCCATCAAAGGATGGTTCAACGAAAAAAGAAAGTATGTTGGTAAAGAAAAAATGCGCAAAGTCATCAAAGCAGCAGTGGATTCTAATCGGTTGTTTGATACGTATGCATCTACTGAAATTGGAAATTTATTCCAGTGCCCTTATGACAAAACAAAAGTGCAAAAAGATGCAACCATCATCATCCATTTAAAACCAATTTTGAAACAATTGGTGGATGATAAAATTTTGTTTTTCTTTCGAAATGATTCTGCATCAAGACCTGCTAATAAAAGTGTTTTTCTTTATAATAGGCCATCTGAAATTGCTGATCGATATGATGGATATATTGATTATACAAAAAATACCATTTACCCAGCTCTAAAAAATTTAGGGGTTATGGGCGAAATTACAGAAGATTCATGGAATAATCCCCGTAACCTTTTAACTGAGATTAAAGGGTATATGAACGATTCTTATGGGGATCAAAAAACTCTTATCGAAGAATGTTTAGTTTTAAATGAAATTATAGAAAAAGATAAAGAAAGAGAAGAAAAACAAAAACGCAAACAGCAGGTTGATGATTTGATGGCTTTCCTTGCTGAGGCTGGCCGCATTGTTGAGGTAAACTTACTTCGTGTGAGTGGAGAACCATTGACGGACGAGTTTCGGGCCAACCTTCTTTCGCAACCAGAGCTTTTATATACTGAGTATGCAGACAATAAAGTATATAACGAATTTATCCTTCATAAGTCTTGTATCCCTCAGGCGATTGAATCGGCCAAAAGAACTTTTCAAATCAAACATTCGGATCTAGAGATTCGAGTTCTCAACCAAATGAATGTCACCCTTCATTTGAATGATGAAAGTCCTAAACGGTTGTTAGAAGAAATTGAAGCACAAAGTCTCTTCCAATTTTTGCCTTTTTTCACAAGGATATGGCGGATGATTATGGGGAGTATGACAGTTCATAAATTTGAAATTCCCCCGATCAAAGCAAGATTACAACAGCAATTAAACAAAGATTTGGCGAATCAGAAAGTCAAAAAAATTGCTCAGGAAAAAGACCGTCTTGTCAAAGCTCGTTTGAAGGAACGGGAAGAATCTGAAAAAGATGCAGAAAGAAAATCAAAACAGTCGCAACAAACTGCTGCGTCCACTGCGGGTTTTAATGGTGGGGAAGAAGATTCTCCTGAACCAGTCAAACAAGGAAGCCCAGAAGAAGAGAAAAAATGGAAAGAATCCATTGAAGCAATCATTCGTATTTTAGATGAAGCTTGGGAATTTGGAGTTTATCCGGATCGTGAGTATGTTCTTTCTAAATTGAATGGAAAGTTTACTGAAGAAAATCTGATATTTTTCTTAAAGAAATTTGGGGGAAAGGAAATCTATAGTTTTCCTATCCGAAACCAAAGGGAAAAATTCCCTTGGCCGATTCTTATTTCTACAGGCTATCTCAAACGACATGGCAAAAAACTTTTGGACAAAGTCAGTGCAGAAAGTGATCGCCAACGAAGTGAAAAATTTCCGAACCAAGAGAAATTTGACATTGCGGAATCGCAATTAGAGTTTCTGAATAGAATCTTACCTAGATTAAAACCTTAAAATTATGCCTGCTATTGAACAACTAAGAGCTCGAAAAACAAAAATCGTTTGTACCATTGGTCCTGCGACAGCCTCCAAAGAAATGATCCGAAGTTTAGCTTTGGCTGGAATGAATATCGCAAGGATCAATATGAGCCATGGAGATCATGAGTTTCATAGAAAGATCATTCGTATCATCAAATCACTCAACAAAGATGAATTACACAAACAACCGATTTCTATCCTTCTTGATACACAAGGGCCGGAAATTCGAACGGGGGATGTTCAAAACGATCTCCACTTAAAAGTGGGTGAAACTTTTACGTTTCATATCATTCCGGGGATGGAAGCGGAAGCCCAAAGTGTTTTTGTAAACTACCGAGATATTGTAAAAGACCTAAAGGTTGGTGACAAAGTTACTGTTGACAATGGGCTCATCAACTTGGCCGTCCAAGAAATTCGCGAAAACGAACTCGTTTGCACTGTGTTAGATGGTGGTAAACTTGGATCTAGAAAACACATCAACTTACCGGGAATTCGGGTGAACTTGCCATCAATCACTCCAAAAGACCTTAAAGATATTATTTTTGGATTGGAAGAAGATATAGATTTTGTGGCTCTATCTTTTGTTCGCTCTCAAGAAGACGTGATCCAACTTCGAGGGATCATCGATGAAAAAAATCATCATGCCCAAATCATCGCAAAGATTGAAGACCAAGAAGGTTTAAAAAACTTGGATGCCATCATTCGAGAATCGGATGGGATCATGGTGGCCCGAGGAGATTTGGGAGTTGAAATTGAAATTGAAGAACTCCCTATTGTCCAAAGACGAATCATCAAACGTTGCCAAGAAGAAGGGAAACGTGTGATTGTTGCCACTCACTTATTAGAATCTATGATTCAGAATCCTTCTCCTACAAGAGCGGAGGTGACCGATGTTGCTAACGCAGTGTATGAAGAAGCGGATGCCATTATGTTGTCTGGTGAAACTGCGATGGGAAAATTTCCAGTGCGTTGTGTGGAGATGTTGGATAAAATTGCTCGGCGTATGGAAATGTCGATCAACCTAGGCCTTGCTGCACAAAGAAAACCAAAAGACCAAAAAGAAGAAATGGCTCGTTCTGCGGCAAACTTAGCCGATTCCATGCAAGCACATGCTATCATTGCCATCACCCGCCGGGGAATTACTGCCAATAATTTAGCATCTTTTCATCCGAAATATCCAATTGTTCACGCGTTCACCAATATGACGTCTGTTAGGCGCAAGCTTTGGCTTACAAGGGGAGTGATTCCATACCGTGTTGATTTCTCCTCCGATCCAGAAAAAACAATCAAACTTGCGATCCAAACTCTTGTGAATAATGGATACCTCCAAATGGGAGAAAAGGTTGTCATTCTTTCTGATATCATTGCTGGTGAAGATCGAGTCGAAACCATTCAAGTCCGCGAAGTAAAATAATCTTCATGTTTATTCGGAATTCGATTTCTGTGTTGGTAGTGATATCAACATGGATTTCCATTCCACTTTATTCGGAAGAAAGAAGTTCTGATGTACCAGAATGGATTGGTGAGTTTAAAAAATTAGACGAGAAGGAACTGTCCAACAAAAAAGAAGGTTGGTATGCTACCGGTCTTCCTTTGTTTGGAAATGACGCCGTCAATGGGTCTGGCCTTGGGGTACTCGCCAATATTTTTTATAACGGAACCAAATCAGATTCTTCGTTTAAATATACTCCTTATGAACATATGTTCAACGTGGGAGTTTACAGAACCAATCGAGGGACCCAGAATAATTATTTGGCATGGGATGCTCCTTACTTTGCGGATACCGCTTACAGACTTAAGGCTTATGTGGGTCGCGATGCAAGTTTTTATAATCAGTATTTTGGTGTTGGAACGGAGAGTTTGCAACCTCTCTATTATAAAGATCGAAATTTGGATGGTAGCCGGATCAATCGTAACGCTACATTTTCGGACTTTGAAAATGCAAATTCCTATACACGCAATCGAGGGCCGGGAAAAGAATTTACTTCGAACCAACACTATCATGACTACCAATTTGAAACTACCTATGGGCAATTTTCATTAGATAAAACAATATTCCAAGTTTTCAGAGTTTGGGGTGGAGTGGAGTTTTCAAAAAATTCTGTTAGGCGGTATGATGGAACCTCCACAGAGGCAAAGGATCCATTAACAGGAATCAAAGTCCCCGCAATTGAAGATAGTTCTAAAATTACCGAGGATGCCAATTCAGGGAAAATCATTGGTATCAATGGTGGAAATTTAAACTATGTACGTGCTGGGATTGCTTATGATACTAGAGACTATGAACCTGATCCCGATCGTGGTTGGCTGATTGAATACAATATCAATAAAGCAGAAAGAACCATTGGCTCGGATTTTAATTACATCAGACATTTTGCACAGGCCAAGAACTTCTATCAACCTTTTCCAAAACTCTTTGAAGAGTTTGTCATCGCACAGCGTGTGGCATTGACTAAAATTGAAGGTGACGTTCCTTTTTTTGAATATCGTTATCTTTTTTCCATTGATGGTCCGTTTGGTGCTCTTGGTGGTCAGAACACCCTTCGTGGGTACAGACAAGAACGTTTTTTTGGACCTGTGATTGGATTTTATAATTTGGAGCTAAGGTATCGTGTGGGAAGTTTTTCCCTCTGGGATCAGTTCTTTCAGTTAAGCATTGTTCCATTTTATGACGTAGGACGAGTTTGGGATAAACTTCGTGATGTGAATGCATTAGGTTATAAACATGCACGTGGGTTGGGATTACGACTAATTTGGGACCAAGCCACAGTGATTTTAATCGACTATGCTCATTCTAAAGAAGACCAATTGTTATATTTGGACATTGGTCATACCTTTTAGATATTTTTATAGAAATTAGCTGATGTTATATTTCAAAAATCTGTGAATCCCTATTCAATTTTTTTAGTGGCGAGATAACCTGAAAAAAAATCGAGGGAATGATACAATTGATAATCAGGAAGGATATTTTTATCTTTTTCGGATTTGATTTTTAGACTGGCTGAGCCATTTTGTTCAATCCATTGGTTGATAGAGGAGATATCCAATTTCGGATTTTTTTCTTTTGAATCTCCTGCTGAATCTGCCTGTATATGATTCTTAGCATCTAAAAAGTTAGGATTCAATTCTTTTTGATCCGAAACCCAAATGTCCGGTGTAATTCCTGATTCGTGGAACTTTTTACCATTCGGAAGGTATAAAAAACTAGAAGTTATTTTGATAAGTAAACTGTCTTCTCCTGAAACTTTGTTCAATGTGTGTACAAGTCCTTGGCCAGTAGATTTTGATCCAAGTATAATTCCACGTTGATAATGTTGGATTACTCCTGCAATTAACTCAGAACCTGACCCGGTATTCCCATTAATCAGAATGGTCATCGGTAAATCAGTAATCGTTGATTGGTTAGCATAAACCATATTTGGAGGTCCTTTATGGGTTTGTGTGGTGACTAACAACCCATTTGGAACAAACATCCTCATACATTCAATGATTTGGTCGAAATAACCACCTGAATTATTGCGAAGGTCAAAAACGAAACCATGGATAATGATATTTTTATTTTTTGCCTCTTCCACTAAGGTAAAATAATTTTCCTTAATCAAGTTAGTGGCACTGGATTGATTATTCTTAAGAAATCCAGATACTTTAATGTAAATGAAGTTATATTTCCCGGTCCAGATTTGACCTTCTATCATTTTTTGTTCTGTCGACTTGTTTTCCTTTATAGGAATTTCGATACTATACTTTTGATTTCGCTGAACATCGACTTTGATTGTGGAGCCAATCTTACCTTTAAGTAAATGGTTGATTGTTTGAATGGATAAATAACGAACTGGTTTGTCATTGATCGCTAGTAATTCGTCATTATTTTGCAGGCCGACATTTTTCAAAAAAGAAGTATCTTGCAAAGATGTTATAATTTTTCTTTTCGAATTTGTTTCTTTTAATGGGATATCAATTGATATAATTGTTTTCGGTTGTAAGAGAACTTCGTATTTTTCTAGTATCATTATACTAGAACCTAAAAAAGAAGAAACATAACCTTCCGATGCTGCATATATGATATTCTCCCAATTCGTATCGTTTGTTTTTTCTGTGTATAAAACCTGTAATACTGATTCCAAGAGATCTTGTGTAAACGTTATCTTTGTAAATTCATCTTCAAGTTGCGATGCAACCGAATCAGATAACATTACTTTATTTTCTAAGTTTGGGTTTTGAATGATTATAAGGTTGGATAATACACCATCCTGTATTATTACTCCCTGGATTGAGTTTTGAAATTTGACGTAAAAAGATTTTGGCAATAGAATATGGTTTTCGAAGGATTCTGTTGCCAAGACAGCTGCTCTTTGAAAAGCTTTGGAATTATTTAAATCTTTGGGGTAAAGATAACTAAATTCCATCTGTTTTTTAATCGCAGAGATTCGTTTAGAATGTTGATAAATTTTTTCCGCTTCGATTGGGAATTTTTCAGTTAAAGGTATAGGTTTTGGGCTTTGGCAGGATAACAAGATGGATAATAGTGAAATTTGAATTGAAAATATAATTCGGGAGTTAGTGAAGTTTAGTTTCATTGAGGTCAAACCCTTGTTAAGAAAATACGTTATATTTCTAAGAGTCTTACATTTAATGCAAATTTAGATTAAACTGTCAATATAAGATAAAGACACGAACCGATTTTAGGCAATCGGTTCGGTTAAAAATTTTTATTTCATCGGAACTTCAATCACGAGTAACTCTGATTTGATGTCTGCATGAAACTTATATTCATCCTTTCCCCAATATCCAACGGCGTCTCGACGTTCGAGTAGTGTATCCTCCACCTTTAATTTCCCATTGATGAGAAAAGTAAAGATCCCTTGGTCTGGTGCATGGACTTGATAAGAGAGTTCTTTGCCTGGATCTAAAGTTGCCAAAGAAAAATAAGCATCTTGATTGATCCAAACGGCCTCCTCATCGATGGGGGAGACAACCGTTTGAAACCGGTTCACCCTTCCTGCTTCGGAGAAAGTTTTTTGTGCATACCTTGGTTCGATTCCTCCTACTTTCGGAAGGATCCATATTTGTAAGAAACTCACTTTCTTTTCACTGCTGTGGTTGAATTCCGAATGCATAATTCCGGATCCAGCGGACATGATTTGGACATCCCCTGTCCGAATGATTCCATTCGTACCTGTACTATCTTTGTGAGCCAACTCTCCAAAGAGAGGAATGGAAATAATTTCCATATTTTGGTGTGGGTGGGTACCAAATCCCATACTAGGTTCTACCATATCATCATTTAATACACGAAGGGCTCCGAAGTTTGTTTTTTCGGGATGGTACCAGTGGCCAAAACTAAAGGAGTGGTGGCTATCCAACCATCCGAAATTGACATGTCCACGCTCAGATGCGGGGTGAAGTTTTTTTCCTACGGAATTGCTGTTGGGTTTTAATGTTTCCATATTGAATAGTTTAATATTAAACTATAATTTGTCAATCGAGTTTTGTTTTCAGAAAGTAAAAAAAGAAAATCACTTTCCATTCACTTTCCTTTCCCGATCATCATCCTATGTCGACGAGAACTAGTTTAGAATCAATAAAAACCAAAAAGAGCTGGGTAGAATTGGGTCCTGTGTATGTAAATCGAGTCCGGTTTCTTTTGGCGGGATTCTATATCATAGCGACTCTCGGTTCCTATCAAACCTCAACCACATTACAAACTACAAGTTATTTGGTGGGGATTACTTGTATGTTTTTGTATGGGGGATTGCAAGCCTATCTATTCAAAAAGGAAAAGTTAAACGCATTTTTCCCAAAGGTACTCATTCTTATGGACATTACTGTCCTTTTTGCGGTGACTGCTTCCGGCCTTTTGGGTGGCAGTGGAGTTGCCGCAGACTTAATCAAATCACCCACACTCTATGTATTGTATTATTTTTATGTAGTATATTCGGCATTTTTATTTTCAAAACGAACTCTTCTTATGAGCACCTACTATTCCGCTTTTTGTTTGGTGATGATTTCAGTTATTGGTTATGGCCAAGGAGTAGAGTTTAGAGAGGTAGAGGGATTCCAAAGTTTAAAGAGTACGGTCGGGATCTCGAATGAAGTATTCAAAGTATTGTTTTTAATTTGTTTCGGATATCTGACCTCAGCGGTTCTTAATTTATTAAACGAAATCAAAAATGAATCGGAAGAAAGACAAAAAACGGCAGAGAATGAAAGATCTACTGCAGACAACCTAAATCGTGATTTGGTTAAGATTGGATCTGAGCTCATCAAAACTTTAAAATCGATTCGTGAAATCACAACGGACTTTAATGTACAAATTGAATCTCAAGATAAATCCATCAATGAATTGACAGAATTTGTATCCTCCTTTTCTGAAAGTATCCAGACATCAGTAAATAATATTGGAAAACAACATAACCAAATCAGTTTATTAAATCATAAATCAGACACTCTCAAATCAAGTATTACCGAGATTGGAACTGTTGTTGAGGAATTGAATTCCAACATGAGTGATTTCCAAGATAGAAGTAATGTCCTTTCTGGAACGGTTAAAAACTTAGAAGAAAGATTACGATCTGTGAATGAATCGCAAAAAGAAGTAAGTGAAGTGAATGATATCATGGCAGAGATCGCGGATCGGACGAATTTACTTGCTCTCAATGCTTCCATTGAAGCGGCAAGAGCTGGGGAACATGGGAGAGGGTTTGCTGTTGTGGCCCAAGAAGTTGCAAAATTGGCTGAGAATTCGAATGAAAATGCAACGAAAATTAAAAAAATCATCACTACTTCCAATCGATTCATCCAAGAAGGAACTGAACTTGCTTCTGTTTCTCTCAAACAAACTGAGGCTCTCCAGTCCAAGTATGAGCTTTTGAGTGGAGTCATTAAAACCGCAACGAATAAGATTAGTTCACAAAAAGATGTTAATAATGAAGTTTTAGAGTCACTCGATTTGATCGAATCAATTTCTCGGGAATTGGACCAAGAGTCGAAATTATTAAACCAAGACAAAGACCAGATGGTGGCGGTCGTACAAAAAATGGCTGAAATCAACAGAGAAGTGGTGATTAATGCTAGAAAAGTAGGTGAGAATACTTTAAGTTTGGAAAAACAAGCAGCTGATCTTGCTTCAGAATAATCATTTATCTATGAAATCAAAAATTCTAATATTCTTATTTTTGATTGCACCGACTTTATTACTTTCAGATTCGACCTCCAAGAGGTTTGGGTTTGTAGTTGGAGTCAGTGAATATAAAGAATTGACGCTTGGTGATTTAAAAACAGCAAAAAGTGATGCCTTGGGTATGACTAAGATTTTGTTTAGTTATGGCTCTTACAATCGGATCCAAACCCTGGTGCAGGAAGGTTCTGTTAATTCGACACCTACAAAATATAATATATTATCTAATTTTGAGGCATTATTAGAAGAAACAAAACCCGATGACTTGTTTGTTTTTTATTTTTCAGGTCATGGTGTGGTTGATTATAACGACAAGGTTTATCTCCTTCCAGAAGATGCAAATCCCTTAAAACCATTTGAATCCGGAATCGCCGTCGAACAACTTCTGGAGATGACAAGAAAATACAAACTGAAACGTGTTGTGTTCTTTATTGATGCTTGTCGAAACCCAGAAGATGGAAAAGGGGAAGAAGGCCGTAAGTATTTGGAAGGGACTTCTTTTCGCGATTCTGAAATCGTTTCCATATTTTATTCCACCAAAGTTGGGTATTCTAGTTTTGAAGATCCAAAATCAGGATATGGCGTCTTCACTAAGTTTCTGATTTATGGATTAGAAGGCAGAGCTGATTCTAATTTTAATGGAGAGGTGTCTTACTCTGAATTGTCCAATTATGTGATTTCTTCTTTGAAAGAGTGGTCTAAAGCCAACCAGAAATTACAGAAACCATACACCAAAGAATATGCGGAGAAATCCGAGGATACCATTCTAACATACGCAGTCAATCCAGAGACCTCACTTGCGGATGCTCCTTTGTTCAATCCTTACAATCCAACCTACGCCTTCCGATCGTTTCTTTTTCCTGGCTGGGGACAGTATGCACGTGGTCAGGAAGAAAAAGGCAAGTTGTATATGTCGATCTTTGCATTGGGAGTTTTGTATGCAGGATATCAGTACAATACCTATAGGCACGATAAAGCTAGCTATGAATCGGCGGTAGGAATCCCACCAAACCCGCGCATTGCTGAGACTGTAGCTCTCAATTATTATTTGATAGAACCCCATCGCCAAAAGATGGAGGCTTCTCGAACAAACCTTTCCCAGGCTCTTACGGTACTTCTCATACTTTGGTCGGCAAATGTGTTTGATTTTTATCTCTTGGGACCTAATCCTAAAGAAAAGTCGGGTGTTTGGCTCGAATTTGATTGGGAAAACCAAGGTTATATGGGAATGGACAGGATAGGGAAGTTAGGATATGCGATGCAGTTTTAATCTATTCATAACTTTATTACTCATACAATGTACCGTACAAGACCAATCGAAAAATGCCTTTGATCCTACAACTTTGACTGGTGGTTCCGTTGCCGTTTTATCGACGATGGTTTTCCCAAATCAAATTCAAATTTCATCAAGATACCAGCCGAATGATTATCCATCCTTTGTAAAAACGGAAATATTAGACTTAGATCTAAGCGAACCCGTAGCATCCCATTTCACAAAAACTAATTTTCATGTGTCAGAAAATTACAAAGACGATTTGGTTCTTCGGGATGTATTTCCACTTTCCGAATCAAAAATTCGTGTTTTGTTTTCTGTATCTTCTCGTTCTGAATGGCGGGATCCAATTTCTTTATTCATTCAAAGACCAAACTCTTTGGGATTTGATTCTTTTTCTGGAAAACAGTTTGAATTCAAATTTCCTTACCCTCGTTATATTGGATCTATCTCAGAAGCAAAAGGCCAAATCACATCAGCATCTTTGTTAGACGGAAGAATATTACTTGTTGGTGGAGTTTCGATTGCGGGAAACACTTTGTCTACGGTCGAAATTTTTAATCCCGAAACCGGATTGTCTACCCTTCTTCCACCATTAAGTCAAAGTTTGGTGGGGATGGCTATCTGCACTAACCCAAATGGAATTGTTTATGTATCGGGTGGTAAAACAGTTGCTGGCGCGATCACGGCCAATTCTCAAATCACAGACAGAATTTACCAAATTAATGGATCCGACCAGACAGTGGTGGAACTTCCAGTTGTGCTGCAGAAGAGAAGGTATGGTCATACTATGGTCTGTCTTGCGAATGGGAACCTACTGGTTTCTGGAGGACAATTCCAGGTAGGGAATGATCCGTCTGCTATCACTAATGACCACGAACTCATATCCGTAGAAAATGCAACTTCATCCATTTTGGGTCCAAGTGCAAACTTCCCTATCAATACTTTGTTTCAATACGTAGAGTATGATACGAATAAACAAAGGTTATTGTTTTTTGGAGGTAAGGATCGTCTCGATCCGTATGGTCTATATTCCAGTGTGATTCATAGTTTGGATATTAACTCCCAGGTTTTAACTACTTCGTCTGTTGGTATGCCTACTTCAAGATCCAATGTTAAAAGCATTTTGGTCGCAGGGGGAGATCGATTGGTTTTAGGTGGTGTCATAGGTGGCGGCGTAGGCTCTCGGAGTATAGAGTCGTGGAATGAACTGGATTCTGTATCCAAAATACATGGTTACACAACTAGATTCAAAAATGGCAGTTCTATTGTTCCTTTTTCTAATTCACAAGTGCTTTATACTGGCGGGGTTGATACGTATTACAAATCAGGAATTTTGGAATTATACGATCATATCGAGAAGAAAAATTTTATAGTCGATACAATGATGAATGCGCGGTCGGAACACACTGCTGTTCAAACTGGCCGTGGTATAGTAATATTTGGGGATTCAGCATTAAATGATAGAAGGGTAGAGTTGTATGGAAAAGAATAAACTCATACTTCTGCTTTTATGTCTGGTATCTTGTAAGGTAAGTCCAGGTAAAAACATGTTTGATCCAAACTCACAAGCCAGTTTGGGTTTCCTTCTTTTGGGTGCAGAACCTATTGTGAACATGGAATTTTCAACAAACCGTGTGCAGCCTGGCGGAACTATTTACGTATCAACTAATCATGATTTTACGGGAAGAACTGATGGGTTGAAACTTCCAGTTATTGGCGCTGGTGTAACTCCTATTTCCCAAGTAATCCCTCGAAGCAGATATTTGTACGAAGTTCGTATGAAACCGTCCATTACTAGCGGTAAGTTTAGCATTAATTTAAAAGATTATTATTTGAATGAATCCCTTTTGGTGAATCCAGAGAACTTTGAATTCGAAATTGATTCACAACCACCGGTTTTGGAACTTCGTACAGGAAACGGAATTGATATCTCGGAATTACAATCTGGATTTTTGGATATTGTTTCTAATGAGGATATTGTATGGGATGGAAACTTATCCCAAGTAACCTTATCCGGGACTGCCAAAAACAGTCTTGTTGTTTCAGATGTTATTGTTTCTTCACGTAACATACGTTTATTGTTTGCGGGTAACCCAAATTCAAATGGTGGTGTATTAACCATCTCTTTTTCTAATGTGAAAGACAAGGCCTTAAATTCGCACGCTACAGTAATGGTTCCTGTGAATGTATTTGCGTTTAAAAGCGGACCTAATATGAATGTGGCGAGAAGGTCTTGTGTTGGTATCGAACTTGATGATGGGCGCAGACTTGTTCTTGGCGGAAGAGCAAAAAAAGATGTGTTGATTAACGGAAATGGGACTTTGAGTCACGCAGAATTTTATGATTCTGTTTCTAAACACTTCACACAAGCTCCTGATATGGTTTACCGCCGACAAGAATTTGATGTGGTCAAACTCCTTGACGGAAGACTTTTAGTTTCTGGAGGGTTTGGCGGTAAGGTAGGTGATCCATCTAATGGAAGTCTCACTTCCATAGAAGTGTATGATCCAGTCACAAATACTTGGACTGAGGGCCCTCATTTAACAACACCTCGCCAGTTACATAAAATGACAGTTCTTCCGAACGGTGACGTTTTGGTGGTAGGAGGTTTGACACCTTTTAAACCATTTCAATCCATTGCTATGGTTGAATTAGTTCATATTACAAATAACCCGGCCACGATGACAGTAGAGACCATTGGGGACTTGGCTGATCCCCGAGGCAAACAAACGCAAACCATCTCACATCCATCGGGTAAGGTGGTTATTTTCGGCGGGGAAAGATCTGATGTGACAGGGCCGATGCCGAATGATTTTAATGCTTACGCTTTGGATTCAATTGCAATTTATGATATCAGTTCCAAAACCCTTTCTAGTTCCTCAGCTAAACTTTATAAAAGATTTAATCATTTTTCTCATGAATTGAATAATGGTGAGATATTAATCTTTGGTGGAGTTAATTCTCGTCTAGATACCAGCCAACCGGTGTTACGTGCTCAGATTTACAACCCGGTTACAGATACCATTCGAGATCATAAAAATTTATTATTTGGAAGGGAATGGGGTTCATCTTTTGTTTTTCCATATGGGAAAGACCAACTTATCATTGCGGGGGGATTAGAATACAGGACTGTTAATGGTTCCACTTTTGATTCGATTCATGATACAGAGTCATGGTCGGAATCAATCAATCGATTCTATATGACAAGTCGCTCCTTAAATGCTCGCTGGGAAGGATGTGAGATTCGTTATTCTTCGACTAGTGGTGGTGGGGGTATGATCCTTGGTGGTAGGATTGGTGAAATCCTTGGAAACACGGAGGAATATAGTTTTGAATAAATTATTTTCTTTCTTATTTCTGTTTTTAATTGGCTGTATGTTTCCTTCCGAATATCGAAATTTGTACGATCAAAAATCGGTAGAGGGAATCTTCATGAATGCATTTTTTTATTCAAATCCCTTTAGTTGTAATACAAATACAAATGGGAAATCTCTTGGTAATGTAGATCAGATTCTTCTGCAATGTAACAGAGAACTTGCAAGTTTAGATACTAACTATCTTGCAGAGTCTAACCAAAGTGTTTTTTCAAACATTCAATTTTCTAAAATTGATTCTGATCGACTGCTGATCACTTTTGATCCTTTAACATCTGATGGTCGTTATGAATTGCATCTCTCTGGGATTGTTTCGTATGCGGGAGAAACTTTGCTTGATGATAGACTCCCCATTATCATCGACACACAAATCCCGACGGTTACTCTGAACGGATATATACCCATTACAGATTATACTTTTTTTTCTTCCAGATACTGGGATTTTATTAGTTCGGAACCATTGGCCAATTTTGCACCACCAATCCTTAGCGGATCCCTGGCTTCTTCTGTAGTACTGCGTTCCGTACAAAAAGTAACTGAAACAACTTACCGAGTATACTTTGAAACCAATTTTACTTCGAACGGACCAGGTTCGCTTACCTTACAATTTTCGAATTCAAAGGACAATGCATCCAATGTTGTTTCAAATTCCCTTACAGTCCAATTCATTGGACTTGTACAGGGTCCATACTTAAACCATGGTAGATCTGAATTTGATGCGTTTCAAAACGACAATGGCGACGTAATTGCTATTTACGGATATCATTCTAGTGCTGAAATTTTAAGAAAAGGAGCCACTAGTTTTGTCCTGACAAATCCGAGCTTACCAGAAAGTCTTCGCGGGGAAAGGGGGGTCATGTTGGATGGAAAAAACCTACTCATCACTGGAGGACTTCAATCTGCAACTGCTTATGCATCAACTACTAGTTATATTTTTGATACAGAAACAACAGCCTTTACTCCTACTGGGAGTATGAACGGACCCAGACATTTACATAATATAGTAAAACTTCAAGATGGAAAAGTGATCATACTTGGTGGGATTCGCGATTATGCACCTACACCACCCGCATTTTTTACTTCCTCGAATACTGCTGAGTTGTATGATCCGGCAACAGGTACCTTTAGGGAAATTACGAATCGAATGATGACACCAAGATCGTTTTCTTGTTCTGTATTACTAGATGATGGTAGGGTTCTCGTGATTGGTGGGACAGACGGGATTTTTGCACCCAAAGATACGACGGAGTTTTATGATCCAAATACCGAAACTTTTTCATGGGGTCCAACGTTACCAGTTCCTGTTGGTGCGTTAAAATGTATGAAATTGTTAGATGGGAATGTTTTGATTTATGGTGCGCAGTTGTCCAACTTAAACAACTCTACAATGTTATTTGATAAAACAAGGAATCAAATATTCACAATAGCAAATTCAAAAATCCGCAGGGAATGGAGTATTGCATCTGAACTTCCCGATGGAGGGATTTTGTTTTATGGTGGGGGTTATCGTTACAATACGAGTGAACCAAGTCGAACTATGGAAAAACTAGATTACGGAAAGAGTAATAGCTTTTTTGATATGGGTATGTCCAAACATAGTGTATGTAAACATAGTGGGGTCAAATTTTCTGATGGGACCTTGTTTTTTCTCGGTGGAGAAGTTGGTGGATTGTTCCATCACGAAACAGAATACTACGGACTCTCTCATTAAAATTTATGCCTCACGATAATGGTCGTATTTACGGCTCCTTCAAAAAAATTTGTATTCCCGAACTGGATTTAAAACAAGAACTAGAATCGATTTTTCCCAATTTGATTTCATTGAAAAAAGATTGGGAAGCGGGTCAGATATCCGACAGCCAACTTAGTTTTCAAATTGTTTTGTTATATTTAGAACGCAGAGTTAAAAAACATCCCTTCCTTAGAATGGGGAAACCATTACCAAACCGAACCCAATCTAAAGAATTTTTAGAAGTTGTTAGATTTTATGGAATGCCAGACACCGTACGATTTGCACTTTGGAAATGGCATATTGGTGAATGGGACATCCGTTTGATTGATTACAATCCGAGTTCCTTGGAAATGTTGGAATCACAAAGTAGGGGTTATCGATATGCAACTATTTGTTGGGATCATGCTATGGATGGTAGTTTAGTTGAGGGTAAACGAGACGCATTTGAACATCTGCTTCACGATTTGGCACATGCATATATGTTCTTTCGAGAAGATTATGATTTTGAAGGTCAGAAACAATTTTTTGGTGAGATGTGGTTGGACTATCCGAAATACGAGTCAGTCTTAGAATCAAATCCGATTTTTCGATCTAAATTTGAATATTGTATTTCTGATATGAATTCGCATCCTGCACATTTAACTTCTTATTGGAATGCCATACGTAGGGAAGCGGGAATTCCCATTCATTCCGATCTTAGAGTTTAGGATTGTTTTTGTGTCGATTGATATCGCGTTTTGTATTTTTTTGAATCGTGGTTTGGATGGCATCTTGCAAAGAGATCCCCATCTGGTTTGCTAAACAAGTCAGTACAAATAAAATGTCACCAATTTCACCGGGGATATTGTCTGCAGACTCTCCAACTTTGAAAGACTGATCTCCGAATTTTCTTGCCATAAGCCTAGAAAGTTCACCTACTTCTTCCATTAGGATCGATAAATTAGTGAGTTCGGAAAAATATCTAACCCCAATGGTCTGAATCCAATCATCAACCTCGGACTGTAATTGGTTTAGAGTGATATCATCGTTTCCCAAGTTTTTTCTCCAACGCATCAGCAAGGATTCCAGAAAATTCTTTCATACCCGCTTCATTTAAATGGATTAAATCAAAACAGTATTTGCCGTTAGTGGCACCGAGGGAATCTTGTAGATCCATTTGGTCTAAAGTTTGGTGGGAAGATAAGGCTTCCGCCAATCCATCTTGCCATACTTTCATTCTACCTGCATTGTTTACTTTTCGAATCACATCGGAATAAGGTGCGAAGACATTGATGATATGGATGTTTTGGTTCCCAATAAAATCATACATTTTTTTTAATCTTCTAAAATACCTTTTGGTATCTTCTGTGGCATTTGAATCTTGTGGGACTACACTGGCAATACCACAAGTTTCAAATAACATTCGTCTATGGTCTGGGTTGGAAGCTTTAGGTATTTCCAATGGAAGATTTAAGGCCAGTCGGTTCAAACAATCATCTACACTAGATAGATTGTATTCATCAATCGATTCAGGATGATTGTTTTCATAATCCCAAGGATTAGTATTTGGGTTTTTATTATTTCTGGAAATTGCTTTTAGTCGCTCATTGAAATTGATAACAAAGTCAGACAAATCTTTACGATACGCAACTGATTTGAAGATAAGATATAGGTAGTTTGGAAATTGGAGATTGTATTCAAAATTGAGAACGGTTGGGATTGCTTTAAAATTTCCAAGTTCAGATAACATCGCCAAGGTAGGGTCTACGACATAGTTTCTATCAACCCAAGGCATACCTGGTTCCATAACGTGTAGGATGATTTTTACATTGGGAAACTTTTGTAAATATTCTTCTAAAATTCTGTGTTGAACAACAAGTTCGGAGCCACGGACTGCAATCGATTGAGTTTTCCAACCTGATTTTTGGAGTTTTTCATTGAGGATCCGAACACTAATCCCTTCAAAGGCAACGGAGGTCCCGACAATCAAAATATCTGGATCTAAAACATCTCGTTTGGATACAACATGTTCGGTAACCCGGTTGATATTGGATGCGTAGGAATTCTTCTTTAAGAAAGGTTTGTAAAATCCAAATTGAAGTATGGTTTCGAATGTTAGTAAAAACAAAATTGCCACTACTAACTTTTTATCAGTAAGAAATGAGATGGTTTCTTTTAGTAAGTTCATAATTAAAATTGAAAGTAGAGGAAGTTCTGACTTTCAGTGACTCCAAAAAGTAATAATAACAATATATTTACAATGACGAAGGTTGTATATTTTATCCAACTTCCTGTAAGAAGGGTAGGGATTTGTCTTTTGGAAAAGATGTAACTTGCTGCAAAACAAATCACAAGGAGGATGCCGAATCGGTAGTTGGACCATCTGGCAATAGGTGCTACAGAATCATTTAGAAAAACTAAAGCTTTCATCATCGGAACTGCTTTTTCCATTGTTTCTGCCCGGAACATGATGAAACCAAATGCTAAACAAAACATGGTGAAGATACGAGCAAATAGGTCGTAAACTTTGCCACCTTTCCCATTTAAGAATTTAGCCAGTTTGGTATCCCCATAAAATTTATGTGAAAGTAACATGGTTCCTTGCCAGATTCCCCAACCTACATAATGGTACGCTGCCCCATGCCAAAGTCCTGCAAAGAGCCAAGTGATCATAATGTTTCTAATATACATCACAATACTCACTCTGGATCCACCTAACGGAATGTAAATGTAATCTCTGATCCACGTAGAAAACGATATATGCCATTTGGACCAATGGTCGGCAATGTTTCGGCAAGACATTGGAAAGTTGAAGTTTGGATTGAATTGGAATCCAAATAACCTGGCAACTCCAATGGCGATATCTGTATATCCAGCAAAGTCAAAATAGATTTGCCATCCAAAAGCAAGAGCTCCTGTCCAAATTTCAATGGTATTTAGATTTTGATAGTTAGCAAATGTAGAATCGACAACGCGGGCAAGGTTGTCTGCGAAAACAATTTTTCTGGTAAACCCAATCAAAATCAAAGCAAAGGCAGCCTCAATATGTTCTTTGTAAACACTGAGGCGAAAGTCTAAATCTCGAAAAAACGTTTCGGCCCGAACAATAGGGCCGGCCACAAGTTGCGGGAAGAAGGCCACATATAAAGCAAAGTCGAGAAAGGATTTTCTAGCTTCAATTTTGCGATTGTATACATCAATGGTATAACTCATGGATTGGAATGTATAAAAAGAAATTCCCACAGGTAGGATGATGTTTTGTTTCGGGAATTGATAGGCGCCTAATAGATGGATGTCGTTGATGACTCCGAGAAGAAAGTCAGTGTATTTAAAAAATCCTAGTGTTCCAATGTTGACAACAAGGGAAAGGACTAGCAACCATCCTCTGGTGCTATCGCTATCTTTTTTTTCTTCAATGAGTCTTGCCGCAAAGTAATCGATAACAGTTGAAAAAATCAGGATAAAAACATAGGGATTGATTTTGAAATCACAGTAAAGTCGATCTGTATAGAATTTAAGTCCATCTGCCGCCATCGCCGTACAGGAAATCGATGATGGTTGCCAAGCCATATAGAAGTAATAACTAGTGAGTAAGAAAAAAAGTTTCTGTAGACGATTCTTTAAAAGATTACCGATGATGATCGTCACAAAGAAAAAAACTAAAAATTCAAAAGAGTTAAATAACATTGATTTGATTCCTAATGGTAAATTGATTCTTCGGCTAACTTTTCAACAGGTCCTTGGATTCCTTCTGTGTATCCAAATTTTGGACCGATGGAACGAGGAAGAGTCGAAAATGTAAAATTGGTACTGAAGTAAAAAAGAAATAATACTAGGTAAATTGTATGTAGGATGGCTTTGGAAAAATTTGGTAATAGTGGGATTGATAAAGATTGTAAACTATAAGAGTTCAAAATCCAAAGCCCAATGGTTGTCCCCACCCAAAATTCAAAGAAATAACCTTCCCACCATGTATAAAATCCAATTGAAGGGATAAGCCAAAACACCATCACCAATAGTTCTTGTTTGTATCGGGCCCACATAGTACGGAAATTCAAAATTCCCAGAGTCAAACTAAAAATCCAGAATAAAAGATTCAAATTGTAGGGAAGGTGTTTAGGATTC
Source organism: Leptospira perdikensis (assembly GCF_004769575.1). Lineage (NCBI taxonomy): Bacteria > Pseudomonadati > Spirochaetota > Leptospiria > Leptospirales > Leptospiraceae > Leptospira > Leptospira perdikensis. The sequence continues at coordinate 48,829 of NZ_RQGA01000007.1, forward strand.
TGGAAGTCAAATAAGTTCACACGGAATTTAGGAATGACGTTCTGGAATACTAAAAACGCGTCTCCAATTCCTCGGTAAAAGTACAATACATAGTTTTTTTCTTCTCCGAGACTTGTTCCCCAGCGGTTGATGGCTGCATACAAGAACATCCAAAACGAAAAATGTTTTTCATCCAAAGGACCTAGTCCTCGTTTTAAGATGATGAATCCAACGAATAAATAAGAAAGAATGGTCGCAACTCCGAGGCATGTCAGATATACAAATATGATCCTAAGTTTTTTTCCTAAACTTCTATTAGGAGAAAGAAAAACTGCCATGGGTACCATCCCAAAGTGAATGACATTGGACTGATGGAAATAGATACTAAAAAGTTGAATGATCCACAAAACAAGAAGGTGTTTTGTTTTTAAACCCTGTCTTAGATAATAAATTGTAAATAAAAATAACAATGCCATCAGACAGGAATGGATGAGTGGAGTGTCATTGTGCAAACTATAAAACCAAAATGCTTGAGTGACTTGGATGACAAGAGCAAGAATGATTCCGAGAACTAAATCTTTGTATAATTTGTAATAGAGCCAAATAAAAAGCCCCAAAAAGAATAAAGAAAAACTTAAAATTCGTAATCGCAAAAAAAACATAATATCCGTTGTCGGATAGATGGAACGAAGCATTTTCCAATAAAGTAGACCCGATGATTCAAAACCTAAATGGTGTGGATTAAAAAATGCAGACTCCACTCGATCTTTTTGAATATTGAGTGCATAGACACAAGAATCCCAATCAAAGGCCCGTGATAGGTATCTTAGATGGAATAAAAAAAGAACGAGCAGTAAAAGAAGAATGAATAACTTTTTCAAGAATCCAATCCCGATTTAGCGTTTCAAAATTCTATTAATAATAGTTCGGTTCTTTTGATATGGAAAAAAATAAGGAGTAGTAATGATGGTTTCCCCATCCTTTTCCCAAACCATGCGGTTCCAACCTAAATAATCACTGAGACCACCATGTTCGAATCCGAGTTGTAAGCCTTCTGATTCTAAGTTGAACTTATTTAGTTTTTTCCCAAACCCAAATCTTTGAATTTGCCAAATTTCATTTTTAACAAAAACAGTCCTTCTGTTCCATTTGTTTAATAAGCGGCTAATATCCATTAATAGAGAAGTAGCAATGTAAAAATATACAAAAACAGATAGATAGTGATAATATCTAAGTTCATCCAAAAAAGGAATTTTTAAAACTTTGGTAATCTCAAGGACTCCCACAAACCAATAGAAAAACTTTCCCAAATAAAAGGCATAAGGCAAAGTATAGGTGAAAAAAAGAATGGAGGTAACAATGAGTAATAAAGAGGGGAGAGGGTTTATTGTTAACTCATCGTATAAAGAGGTTCCAAAGTAAGCGATTTCTTTTTTACTTTGAATTTCTTTCCATCGGGAGATCCATTTTTTGATGACTTTCATTAAAAGATTACCTCTTCTATTTTTTTTGCTGTTTCTTCCCATGTCCATTGTTTGGCAGGAAATTTGGGTGACCTTGTTTTTTTTGTTCCTGACATCAATTCAAAACTATTTGTCCAAAGTTTTGTGTCTTTTGGTGGTACATAGATATCACATTTGTCAGATAAAATTTCTTTAAATACAGGAATGTCGGATGCAACACATCGTTTGTCCTCCAACATAGCCTCCAATAAAGGTAATCCAAACCCTTCATGTAGTGAGGGGAAAAAGAACACCTTACATTGTTTAAATGCTTCGGCTAGTGTGGCTTCATCAGGGTTTTCTAAGAATTGAATGCCTTTACTTTTTATTTTAGAGTCTTTCAGCTTTTGATACAAAAATTCCCCTTCTTCTCCCCAGCCCCTTCTTCCCATAATCAGTAAGGAATGTTTGTCTTTCGGATATTTGGTTTTGAAATCTAAAAAAGCATCCACAAGGCGATTGATGTTTTTTCTTGGTTCTAAAGTTCCTACGGTTAAGAAAAAGTCTTTTGGAAAATTAGTTTTGATTTTTTTTGTTTTTTGTTTGGAAACACCGGGATAAACAACCAGGCATTTTTTTTGATATTCGGGGCGGAAAGCGGCGATTTCTTCTTTTGTGTTTTTTGATAAACAAAAGATTTTATCCGCATTTTTCAATGTAATGGGAGAAAGGAGTTTATGTTGCCAATAATTCCATTTTGCCATTGTTTCTGGTGCTGAAATGAAGTTTAGGTCATGGTAATTCACATAACTAGGAATGGGGAGCTTTCTAAAAGGTAACATTTGTATGGTTCCCCAAAATACTTCCACTCCATCTTGTTTCAGTCGTTTTGGTAATATAAAATTTAAGTAGATTGGTCCCGGAATATTTTTTGGTTCTAGAACTACTTTGGTATTAGAGATTAGTAGGTCTTGAAACACCGGATGGATAGGTTTGTTCGTATAAAGAAAAAATTCTTTATTTTTGTGTTTGGGCAAAATAATCCTTAAAACTTCCGCTAAATAACGTGAGTTTCCCGTAATCCCATAGGCTAATGGCCTGGCATCAATTCCGATTTTCTGTTTCATTGAAAGCAAACCTAACGAGGTAAAAATATAATACACTAGTGGTATAAAACAAAATAGAATACATGGAGAGAGCCGCTTCGATTTTAGAACCAACAAAGGTTCTATGAGCTAAAATCGGTAAACTTAAAATCATAAGTAAAATATACATTTCTTTCTGATTGTTTTCTTTGTGAGTTGTCCTATATAAAATAAAATAGATGGGAACAAAACAAATAATATAACTATGAATCCAACTGATTCCACTGAAGAGAGCTGAAATTAAGAATAATAATGATATGATTTCCCATTTTTTGTTTTCCTTTCTCCAAAGAAGTAAAAGTGGAACTCCAAACAAAATCATAAAGAAAAGTTGAATGATCTTTAAACTGGAAAGAGAAAGATTGATGAAGGGCATTCCGTAAGTGGGCTGATTGATCATATCTGCCCCTGAAACAAAATACTTAGCTAAAGTAGAACTCAAGGATTGATTGTTTTTCCAAGAACGAAGTAGGGGATTACTAAACGCGTTCCCTAAAATTTCTGTGAGCCATTCCGTTGTCATTCGGATTGTATAATCAAAATTGTAAAGAAGAGGAAGAGCATTCCAGAAAAACATCCCAAATAAAAACCATAGGATTCTTTGGTATTTTTTTTCGTAAACAAAGACAAAAAGAAAAACTAACGGTGTGATTTTGATACTGACTGCCAGTGCAAGAAGAAGCCCACTCAAGACATGAGATCTAATTGTTAGTGAAACTAACACAAGTAAAATGAGAAGGAACCCCACTTGGTTGTTTTGGATATGACTTTCTAAAAATCGGAAGTTGAATACCAAGGTTCCAATTAAGATCAAATAAGGAAACGGAGATTTACGGTTGGATAGTTCCTTATTTTGAAAGATAAGGTATAAAATGAGAAGTAATGAACATAAACTTAGAATTTCAAAAGCGAGGGCTGCATTTGGTTCTGATAGATAAGTAAAAGGAATGAGTAAAAAGGAAAATAACGGAGGATAAATGTAGGTGGCAGTTTCGTTTTGGAGTGCAGAAAGTAAATGTAGGTTTTCTGGTCGGAAGAGATCTTCCATGGTTTTGATTTTTGTTTGGAGTTCGAAGGCAACATCAAAGCGGTAGAGATTTTCCCCGGTTTCCCAACGTTCCGCCGCATGATAATAATCCAAAAAATCAGATTTCTGTTTGGATCGAGAAACAGAAAGGACGAGCAGAATCAAAACGAGTAGAGTTAAGACCCATTTTCCACGTTTCTCTAGGTTTTCTAAAAATTTCCACATAGTTCTCCTACCATTCCCAATATTTCTGGTTAATTGACAAGGTTTTCCCAAGGCTATACAAAGATGGATTTTTTACAGGAATACGATTTCCTCCTTCCCGAAGAACAAATTGCTAAATTTCCCTTAGAAAATCGGGATGAGTCACGACTTTTGGTTGTCGACAAAACTGAGTCAAAACATTGGGAAGCACCTTTGTTTCGGGACATTATAAATCTTGTACGTCCCGGTGATATTTTTGTTTATAATGAGACAAAGGTATCCTATCGCCGGGTGTATTTACAAGTTGGGTCAGGTAGGATTCATGAATCGATTTTTTTAGAACCACAAGACCCAACAAATCAAACTTGGTTATGTATCTTAAAAAATAGAGCCAAATTAAAGTTTGGTGATAAACTCTCTCCCGTAGCTTTTCCCAACTTCTCCTTTTCCTTCCAGGGGCATTCGGAAGAACTTTCCATTTTGTATTCAGAAACAGAAATTTCTGATTCTGACTTCGCAATTTTTGGAAACATTCCAATCCCTCCCTATTTAAAACGAAATGTAACAGAAGAGGATAAGGTTCGATACCAAACTATTTTTGCAAATCGTTCGGGTTCAGTGGCCGCACCAACAGCGGGACTTCATTTTACAGAAAAGTTAAAAGATGAATTACGAACTAGGGGAGTCGAATTTTTGCCAGTAGAATTACAAATTGGTTATGGGACATTTCGTCCTTTAACCACCGAACAATGGCAGACTAAAACTCTACACAGGGAGAACTACTCAGTTTCTGAAGCCACCGCTACAAAGTTAAACGAGGCCCGAAAAGAAGGAAGGAGGGTCATTGCCATCGGTACAACCACTCTTCGTGTTCTAGAATCTGTATTTGATTCTCAATTGAAGACATATAAGGTAGGATCAAGTCAAACTGACATCTTTTTGTCGCCAGGTGACAATATTCAATCCGTACAAGGACTGATTACTAACTTTCATCTCCCTAAATCCAGTCTCTTACTCCTAGTCAGTGCCTTTGCCAACACCCGACTTGTGATGAGTTCTTATCAGTATGCATTGAAGAACGGGTTTCGTTTTTATTCTTACGGAGATTCGATGTTCCTATTTTAAAAATAGATTTACATTCATTGGAATTTAGGAAATATGTTTCTACAGTTTCTTTATGCACTCCCCGAAATCTTCGGTATTTGTTTCCTTATTCTCAGGTTTAGGTCTTCTTGGGGTGGTTTATTTTGCTCCAGTGAAAGAACCTGCTGTGAGAGAATTAGAAACTCCAGTTTTACTGGAGTTAGGTGAAGAATATGTTTACCCTAACCAAATAAAATCGAAAGGTTTTAAGCCTGGCTCTGGAGATTTAGAATATTCTAATACTTTAAAGTCGCTATCTCTTGGGTTATTGCCGGGTGTTAGAAGAGAGCGGACATCTGGTTCCAAATGGAATCCTTTTGTTAATTCTGGTTCTAAGTTGGACTTCGATTTTTCTCCTCAGTCGGCATATGTTTGGGATGCAAAACTTACGGGAGAGCCTTCCTTATCACAGCCGAATTTAACAACACCAGTACATCCGTCGGCAACAATGATTTTTCGTCAAATGGATACCAATAGACGTTCGTTAGTTGACCCTAAACAAATGTATGAGTATCAGGGAAGTTTTTCCCCTTCAAAGTTTCTCAAGGTACAAACTGCCGTTTATAATGTAAAAACAGAAAATCCTGTGGCCGCTTATGGTGCAGAAGGTGGGAAGTTTTCTTTTTTTTTTGGCAGTGACAAAGTCCAATTAAACGTAAAATACAATTATGTAAATGCAAGGCCTGGTTCCGCACCTGGTGGACAAATGGGATTTTCTCCTGCCCAGGACATCGCATCTCTTGGTCTCGTTGTTTTTTTAGGTTCTTCGAAGAATTATTCTCTTTATGTGGGGAATCAAATTTTCAATGTTTTTAATGATCCCTTATTACAAGTCAAAGACCAAAATGGTAGATCTCCAGAAACTTTTTCTGCCTCCTTTCGTGGAAAACATCCAGGAAAACTAAAAACGACATTTTTTTTGAATTTCCAGAACCAATTTTATAAAGACGGTATGCTGATTGGGGTTCCCGGTGGTTTTATGTATGGAAATGGCTTTAATGGAAAATCGTTTTATGAACAGGTCACCTCACTCGGGATGGAACTTGCGTTTTAGAGTAATCACTATATTCTTTTTTTTATTTAGCGTTAGCGCTTGTTATCTGGGAGAGGAAAGAGAATCCAAACCCAAAAAAGCCTCAACCCCGCCTTTAGAGCAATTGGCCGTTTCTCTTTCTGAAAAAGGTTTCTATTTCCAACCACAGAGACTAGTGGTTCTGACATTTTTAGACAATGAAGGCAAAAAAAGCCCCTATGGTGAAATCCTTGCGGAAAAACTGACTACGGAACTCGTAAAAAAAGATCGGTTCCAGATTTTAGACCGTTTGGCCAACCAAAAAGTTTTAAAAGAAGCAGGGCTTGGACTGGATGCTTCCACAGATACTGCCACCTTGCGGAAAATAGGCGATGTTTTGAAACTGGATGTCATCATCACAGGAATTGTGACACCATACCAAGACGGAGTTTTTGTCAATACTAGGCTTATTGAAATCAAATCGGGCCTCATCCTCAAAGCTGACGAAGTTTATGTCCGTATTGACGGTTAGAAAAGATACTCATTCTCACTAAAGAGCCAAATTTACTGATTTTAATACTTGTAGTTTAATTTTCGATTGATTCCCTTTTTTCCTGCGTTCTGATAGGTATAAGAGGTTCAGATGGCATTTGATATAGAAATGATTGCGGCACGTTATTCCAAAATGGAAGCGACCATAGCACAAGCCAGGAAGGTAGTGGGTCGGCCCCTCACACTTACAGAGAAGATTTTATACAACCACCTTTGGGATGGTAATCCAACAACTAGTTTTGGTCGTGGTGTTGACTATGTTGACTTTGCACCAGATCGAGTTGCTATGCAAGATGCAACAGCGCAAATGGCGCTTCTCCAATTTATGCAAGCTGGTCGTAAAAAAGTAGCGGTTCCATCTACCGTTCACTGTGACCACTTGATCACAGCAAAAGACGAATCCGGTGTGGATCTTAGTTTTGCTGTCAAAGAAAACAAAGAAGTATATGATTTTTTATCCTCAGTTACTAATAAATATGGAATAGGTTTTTGGAAACCAGGTGCTGGTATCATTCACCAAGTGGTTTTAGAAAATTATGCATTCCCTGGTGGGATGATGATTGGAACCGATTCACATACAGTAAATGCTGGTGGACTTGGAATGGTTGCGATCGGAGTTGGTGGAGCGGATGCTTGTGACGTGATGGCAGGTCTTGCTTGGGAACTCAAGTGGCCAAAAGCAATCGGTGTCAAACTCACGGGAAAACTAAATGGTTGGACTTCCGCTAAAGACGTAATTTTAAAAGTGGCAGGGATCCTCACTGTAAAAGGAGGAACTGGTGCCATTGTAGAATACTTTGGACCAGGTGCCGAAGCTCTTTCTTGTACTGGAAAAGGTACGATCTGTAACATGGGAGCAGAAATTGGTGCCACCACTTCTACTTTTGGTTACGACGAATCTATGGAAAGATACTTAAGATCCACTAACAGAAGTGATGTGGCCGATCTTGCCAACAAATACAAAACTCATCTTACTGCGGATCCAGAAGTTTACGCAGATCCATCCAAATACTTTGACCAAGTGATTGAAATTGATCTCAATACTTTGGAACCTTATGTAAATGGTCCATTCACTCCTGACCTTGCGACTCCTATTTCCAAAATGAAAGAAGAAGCAGCAAAGAATGGTTGGCCTCTCAAAGTTGAAGTGGGTTTGATTGGATCTTGCACTAACTCATCCTATGAGGATATCTCAAGAGCTGCTTCTCTTGCAAAACAAGTGGCTGCTAAAGGATTAAAAACCAAAGCTGAGTTTACCATCACTCCAGGTTCGGAACTGGTTCGTTACACGATCCAAAGAGACGGATTCATTGATTCCTTTCATAACATTGGTGCCAAAGTATTCTCGAATGCTTGTGGGCCTTGTATTGGAATGTGGTCACGTGTGGGAGCAGACAAAAAGGAAAAGAACACAATCGTTCACTCCTTCAATCGTAACTTCCAAGCTCGCCAAGATGGAAACCCAAACACATACGCATTTGTGGCATCTCCAGAGATCACTACGGCCCTCGCTATCGCTGGGGACTTAGGATTCAATCCACTGACAGACACTTTGACCAATGAAAAAGGGGAACAAGTAAAATTGGATCCTCCTACTGGTGAAGAGTTACCAAAAAAAGGTTTTGCGGTTGAGGATGCGGGTTTTGTCGCTCCTGCGGCAGATGGATCTGGAGTACAAGTGATTGTGGATCCAGCATCCACTAGACTCCAACTCCTTGCTCCTTTCAAAGCTTGGGAAGGAACCGATCTCAAAGGATTGAAACTCCTCATCAAAGCCAAAGGAAAATGTACAACGGATCATATTTCGATGGCAGGCCCTTGGCTTAAGTTCCGTGGTCATTTGGATAATATTTCCAATAACTTACTCATTGGTGCTACAAACAACTTCAACGGAAAAATCAATGAAGTGAAAAACCAACTCAGTGGAAACTACGAACCAGTCCCACAAACCCAAAGAGCTTACAAGGCCCAAGGGATTGGATCGATTGTAGTGGGTGATGAAAACTATGGAGAAGGATCTTCACGTGAACATGCTGCGATGGAACCAAGACATCTAGGTGTGAGAGCAGTACTTGTAAAATCCTTTGCTCGAATTCATGAAACCAACTTGAAAAAACAAGGGATGTTAGCACTCACTTTTGCAAACAAAGAAGACTACGATAAAATCCAAGAAGATGATGTGATTGATATTCTAGGACTTACCAGTTTTGCCGAAGGAAAACCACTCACTCTTGTGCTCAGTCATAAGGATGGTAAAAAGGATGAAATCTCCGTAAACCATACTTACAATGCACAACAGATCGAATGGTTCAAAGCAGGTGCTGCTTTGAATTTGATGAAAGCATAAACAAAACACAAATTAAAGACTTTACGAGTCGCCAGATGGGGATTTCCCTCTGGCGATTTTTCTCGTATGCCAAAACAAAAATCAAAACCCACAGCAGTCAAAACAGAAGAAACATTGATTTGGAAGGGAGTTTCTTCTAACCAAACCAAAGCCCAAAAAGAATTTAACGACGCTCTCAAAAAACATAAAGAAACCTTAGAACGGAACAAAGAAATTGAACCTTTGTTCCAAATGGTAAATGAAACCTATTTAAAAGATGTTTTACCCGAGTTAGAAAAACAAAAGAAATTAGAACGAACACGTTTTGAATTAATGTGCGCCATCCTACTCGAAGAAAAACTTTCTTTTGGAAAGATGCAAAGGGAGTTTTTACGCAGGTATTTACTCGATATTTGTACAGATTCTATTTTAGAAAATCCAAACTTCTATGGGAAATATCGAGATGAATTGGAAACGAAGTTTGAAAGAATGGAACGCCTTAGGCATAAAAATCAAATGGAATCCAAAATCAAAAATACGTTTGGAATAGAAATTGATTTAGATGATATGAATCGAACTGGGTTTGATTCAGAGGAGGAGAGAGAGTCTCACGAGAAAAAGTATAGAGAATTTCGGGAGAAATATGAAGAATACCGAGCAGAATACTTTAGAGGGAGAGGATCTAAATCCAACGAACGAAAAAAAAATAAATCGCAAACGGAAAAAGAAAAAAAGATCTTAGAATCAGAGCGATTACTCAGCACAGACATCAATACTCTATTTAAAAATCTAGCGAAACTCATTCATCCAGATAAAGAGCAGGATCCCGTTTTAAGGGAAAAAAAATCCAAACTGATGACAAAACTTTCCGGTGCGAGAGACAATATGAACATTGCAGAAATTTTGGAAATTAAGTTACAAGTAGACGAACTTCTCCCTGACCAACAAACAGATGTTTCTTTTCATGATACTTCCATCAAACGATTTGTGGGGATCATCAAATCAAAAATACGAGAACTCGAAGATTCAATTCGCCAGAGATTTTTTTCTCATCCACTTATGGCAGATTTTTCAGAAAGAAAAATCACCAAAGAATCTCTCACTGCTTATTTGAAACGAGTGAAAAATGACAATCAAATGGTAACCAAAGCTTTTGAAGAAGAAGTCGAACAACTGTCGAAAGAACCAAAATATATTAAAGAAATGATACGTGAATTACAAAGTTTGGGAGTTCAATTTTAGTGAAAAGTTTTTTGAACAAAAAGAACTTTGGCCTTGGTAAAAATGGCAAAAAGTTCGATGACACCTATTGGTCGGATATCTACGGGAATGGATTGGATGTAGATGGATCTTATAATGCGAAACAACATGCTGAATATTTAAGAGCACTCTTTCAATTAATGGAAATCCCAGTTTATAAAATGGCAGATTTTGGGTTTGGAAAGGCGATTCTACTCCGAGAGATGGTAAAAACTTTTTCTCCAGTAAAGGTGTATGCAGTGGATGCATCCAAAGAAGCCTTTGAAGATCTCAAAAAAAAAGATTGGGTCAAACGTTCAGACAAATTCCATTTATACAATGAATCCTTAGAGACTTTCAAACTTTCTAAATTGGAGAAAGATCCTGTGGAACTTGGGATTTGTAATTCAGTTATCCAATACCTTCCGGATTCCATGATTCCTGGTGTTTTGGAAAAGATGGCAAAATATTGTAATTATTTGTATTTTACTGTGCCAACAAACGAAGACTATGCGGTGATGAAAGACGAGATGTCTTTTCACGATCCATATGCCTTTTCCAGATCCAAAAAAAAATACCAAAAGTGGATCTCTAGGGATTTCGAAATCGTAGGGTATAATCTTTTACAAAGTAAATGGTTAGGTGAAAAAGGGTTTAAGGAAGATTTCTTTCGGATATAGTTTGGGGCAAATTACACTTTTGGTTTTGTACTTCTACCCAGATTTGATGATTTGGGTTTGAAGAAAATAGTGTGGAAAACAAACCTTTGTAAATGACGGATTTTTTCTCTTATCTATCGATTGAGTTTCAAATTTTCTCAGTATTTGGTTACTCTATTAGTTTGATTGAATTTCTAGGAACAAGTTCGGGTCTTGTCTGCGTTTATTTGGCCTCTAGAAATCATATTCTTACTTGGCCCATCGGGATTTTTAATTCGATTTGTTTTTTCTTTTTATTCTTCCAGATCCAATTGTATTCGGATATGTTATTACAAATTTATTTTTTTGGATCTAGTATTTACGGATGGTGGATCTGGCACAAAAGGACAGGAGCTTATGTCCAAATCCAGTCTCTTGGTAAAACGAAAAACATTTTACTTCTGTTCTCTATTATTTTGGGAACATATGCATTAGGTGAGACCACTAGCCGGTTGCCTTTTTGGTTACCAAAAATTTTTGAGAAACCACCGGTGTTTTTGTATTGGGATGCTTTTACTACTGTGGCAAGTATCATCGCTAATTTTTTGTTAGCTCAAAGAAAATTAGAGTCTTGGTTTTTATGGGTTCTAGTAGATGTAGTTTGTATTGGATTGTACTCTTTGAAAGAGATTCCCTTTGTTACCGCAGAATACATAGTATTTTTACTCATTGCGTTCTACGGTTGTTTTCATTGGTACAAAGAATACAAACTAAATCAAACCACTTGATAAGTTATGGACAAATAGTCCGAATTTACATTCTACGATTTGTTGGTCGTAAATACCAAGAAACCACAGTGAGTGCTAAAAGAAGTACGGAAGGGAAAATTTCTCCAATTGGGTGGCCACAGACAATGTGAGAAATGGCCGCTCCAGACATCGCAAAGAAAAATCCTGCATAAGCCCATTCTTTTAACAAAACAAATTTTGGAACAAGAACTGCGACTACACCGAGTAATTTCCAAATCCCAAGTAAGGTTAGAAAGTAAGTAGGATAACCTAATTGGTTTATCTTTTCTACTTCTTCGGGCAGTTTCATTAGTTGTACAATGGCAGTGGAGACCATTCCAAGGGACAACCAAAGGGTAAAAAACCAATAAGCTATTTTTTTTGTTTTTTCTGACATCTAATTTCTCCTAAATTGAAATATAATCCTGTTTGTTGTGTTTTGTTATATGAGTTGAACAACTAAAACTTTCCCGTAAATTAGGGATCAGTTTAATCGTTCAAACCTTTGCCTTTTAAAATATTGGAAACTTGTTTATCGATTCTTTCTTCTCTTGTTTCCGATCGTTTAGCTCCTGAGAAGTGGAGTAAATATCCTCTTTGCCTGCCAGGGGTTAAACCCGAAAAAGCAGTTTGAAGGTTGGGGTTGTTTTCTAAACGTCTTAAAAACTCTTCCGGGACCTCATACTCTGAGGTTTTTTTTAGAACTACTTTTTTACCTGATTGTTCAATCTGTACGGCTTCTTTTATCAATGATTTGATGGTCGATTTTAGTTTTGTGATTTCAGAAGTGTTCTGGAAGCGGATTTGTCTGGCTGATTGTACATTTTTGCTTTGTTGAATCAGAATTTTTTTTGGGTCTTTTAATAAGGCACCTTTGAAAAATAAAATGGCACAGTATTCTTTGAATCCATGTAATAAGAATATGTTTTGCCCTTTGTCAGTATAACAAGGTTGCCCCCATTTGATTTCTTCTACTAGTTTACTTTCGATGGCAATAGAACGTAAAATCTCAAATTCTTTTTTCCATGTTTTGGTTCCTTTGAAAAAGGAATCAGCACTATAGGTATTGTTTTTTTTTATTTTTTGATCCATGTTATTAATTTGATTTGTATACTGATCAATCCTTATCTTTTAGTAATTGTTCCATCTTGGTGTGCGCCATATTAATTCCTTGGATAAAAGGCATTTTAAGAACCTGATCTCTTTGTTCTACTGACTTATATATGATATGCATTTTGAGTTTTGATTTGGATTCTGAAACCTTTTGAAATTCAAAAAATTCTAGTTGGACGGCAAACCCTGTGTTTTCCATTTCAAAAGTTCGAGTGAATCTTTCGTTTTCCACAAAATCATGAAGCACTCCATTGGCTCGAAATACAACAATCCCATCTGGATTTTTAATTTCGTAAATCCAACCACCATGATTTTTTGCTTCAAATTTTAAGACTTTGTTCCCCATCCATTGTTCAATGAGGTCAGGTTCTGTATGGGCTTTAAAAACCAAAGAAACGGGCAGATCAAATTCACGTTCAATTGTTAACTCTTGTTTGCCGTCTTCTGCATGAACTTTTGTTTTTAATTCCATAAATCTTTATCCTTTCTTTTGGTAGTTTTTCATCACAGATTCTAATTTGTTGAACCGATCGTCCCAAAGTTTCTGGAAGGGTGCGATGAAATTGGCGATCTCTTTCATTTTGTTTGGGTTCAGGTGGTAATAAATCTCCCGACCATTGGGTTCTTTAGCGAGTAATTCACATTCGGTAAGGATTTGTAAATGTTTGGAAACCGTGGGTCGTTTGGTATCAAAATGGGAGGCGATGGTTCCCGCTGTCATAGACTGGGTGGCCACAAGTAAAAGGATGGCTCTCCTTGTGGGATCGGCAATTGCTTGGAATACGTCTCTTCTTAAGTCCATTGTGTAGTCATTTGACTAATCAAATACGTGTAGCCATTTGGCAACACATTTTTGATCGGAAAGGGAGATTTTAAACGAGTCATTCCTTCTAATGGGAGTACTTACTTACGCCAGGGCATACGGAGGGCTTGGTCTGCCTTTGGCAGACGGGAGCGAATGCGGACCCCGAAGTACGCCCGGTCGGTCTATATTGGGAGATTGGTGGGAAAAGAAATTCGAGGCGCCCGAAAAAAGAAATAGAATCAGGGATTCTTTTGGAACCACCAATGTGTTTTTCCAGAGGAGGGATCTGGCAACACCTGGCGGATCAATGTTAGTGTTGTTTTTGATTTAACTATTTTTTTGAATTTTATCGGCAACAAACGCTTTGTAGGTGGGACTTCCAAAACTCACGTCCATACGAATGATTTCGGGAGCAATGTAGGGATGGTGTTTTTTGATGTATTCTTCGATCGCATCGTACTTGTCAGCTTTTGCTTTGAGTAGGATTTTGTTTTCGGTATCGACTGTGATTTTTCCTTCCCATAAATAAACAAGTTCGACTTCGGGAAAGATGGTTCCGGAAACAATGATTCCTTGTTCTAACATTTCGGAGATTTGTTCTTCGGCCATATCGCGGTCGCCGATTGTGGTAAATACTAAAATTTCTTCTGAAGCCATGAGGATCCTTCTTTGTTTTTACAAAGATCGGCTTCGCATGGGGAAACCCTTATTCTTTTGGAGATTTATTTTGTAAGTAGGATTGGAATCCTTCTCTAACTTGGTCTACCATTCCTGATTCACGGACGGAGCGAACCACTCGTTGCCAAAATTTGATTTTGCCTTCAAATTCATTCCAACCGAGTTGTAAGTCCATCCGTTTGATTTTCAGTAACATTCTTAGTTCTGTAAGAGACATGTCCTTCGGATCTTTGTCTAAATACCGTTCATGATCTGTTAGAGGATTGAAACTCATGGAATTATTTTTTCTTTAATACGAGTGACAAAAATAAAATAGCAAAAACTAAAAATCCAAATCCTGTTCCGAAACTCGCAAGGATAGGGTCACCCGCGGAAAGAAATTTTTGAATGCTTAAGTACACTCCATAGGAGATGTAGATAAAACCTAAGAAGATTAGGAAAATAGAAGTGAAAACCCAAACAGAAGAGAGAACCAAATTTTTAATATAAACTTGGAGGTTCTTCTGGATATAAATTGCCATTACTTCTACATAAGCAACGGTTTTGTTGATTAAGTCATCGAAGGCGGCTTTGATTCCGCCCTTTTTACGATGTTTTGATTCTTTGTGTTCCAATTATTTCTTCTTAAAAACCCAACCAAGAGCAAGACCAAGTCCAAGACCTACACCAAAGCCAATGACTGCCGCTTTTTGTGGATGTTCTTTCACATAAGTTCCCACAGTATCAATTACTTCTTTTGCTTTGATAGAAGCTTCTTCACTAGCTTTACCTAACTTTTGTTTGATGTCACTTACTTGTTCCATATACTTCTCCTTGGCTCTTTGTTCAATTTCTTTGGCTTTTTTCTCATACAACTTGATTTCATCGATGAGGGATTTGTCTTTTTTCACTTCTTCCATAAAAGTTACCTAATCTGGAACAACAATGTTCTCAAAATTATCAGTAAATCTGTATCCGATTCCCCAAATGGTTTCGATCCATTCTGGTTGTGCAGAATTTTTTTCTAGTTTGGAACGAATCCGCTTGATATGACTGTCGATCATCCTTTCAAAACCATCCCATTCTACTCCCCAAACTGATTCCAAAATCATTTCACGAGAAAAAACTTTTCCAGGTGAACCAGCTAGTAGTTGTAAGATGTCAAATTCCTTTCTAGAAATATTGATGATGTTTTCGTTTAAAGTCACACGTCTGCGGATGGAATCAATTTTTAGAGCACCACGAATGATTTCGCCGGCTTGTCCCACATTGGGTTTGATCCCAATTTTTTTATCCCATCTACGAAAGAATACATCCACTCGAGTTTTGAGTTCACGTACAGAAAATGGTTTTGTGATGTAATCGTCAGCACCTAACTCAAGTCCCATGATGCGATCAATTTCCTCTGTCCTTGCGGAAAGGATAAAAATCGGCGTACTTTCATCGGCCTTTCGGATGCTACGGCAAATTTCCATACCATCAATGTCAGGTAGAGAGAGATCCAGAATCACTAAATCAGGATGATTGGACTTGTAAAATTTCAAACCTTCTTCGCCATTTTCAAAAACGGAGGTTGTGTAGTGAGCAGAATCGAGAGATTTCCGGATTAGGTTCCCGATATCCGGATCGTCCTCAATTACCAAAATATTTTTCATGTTTTTCCCTTGAGTTCTTTCTCAATTTGGTTCTTGTAGTAGAAAAAAAAAGTAAAAAATGGAATCGGGAACACAAAGAGAAGCAAAATCGTGGGCGATGTTCGCCATCACAGGACCTAGGCTTAGGCCTCTGGAAGTGACGGAAAAACTAGGCATTCAGCCGGATTATTATCATGGTGCGGATGTAAAAGACATCGAAAATATGACAATTCCGAGTCATTGGCAGCTGAATTCGAAGCTTGGACCTGAATTCCCGTTACTCGATCATATCTGGGACCTTCTCAAAACCTTAGCACCTGTTCGTAAAAACCTAAAAGAATTCACAGAAAGTTATGGGTCTACCATTTATGCTTCCGTTGAATTTGCATCTGAGTTTACAAAAGGTGTGGTTCTCGACAAAAGGACTATGCTTTTGTTAGGTGAGATGGGCGTGGACCTGGAAATTATTCCGTGGACTGCCTCTGAGATTCTCTAAGGATCGCTTCACTTGGGAAAATAAGCCGAATGAGGCCAAATCGTTTTAAATACATATAACTGGAAAGAGGGAGCCCAAGAAGTACAAGGACTCGTTTTTTCAAACGGAGATCCCGTGCGATATTTAAGAGTTTGGTGAGTAGAGTTAAAGGAAGGTAGGGAAGGTTAGAAAGATCCATTTGGATATGAGATCTTGTTTGGAAGAATAACATATGCATCACCGAATCCATTTCTTCTTCCAATTCGGTATTAACCTTCTTAGACAAAATGACAATTTCATAAGCATTCTGAACTTCGCGCACACTTAGGTATTTTGTTTTTTTTGCCATTGGAGGTAATGTATGGTCTCACTCTCAAAAGATACACTCATTTTTCGTTCCCAAGTGATCCGAAAGGTTCGGGAGATATTATGGAGGGATGGATTTTTAGAAGTTGATACACCTAGCTTAAAACCCGTTGTGGGGATGGAACCGTATTTGGATCCTTTTGAAGTGCGATCACCCAATGGACGTGAGAAAGGTTACCTCATCACTTCCCCAGAATATAGTTTAAAACAAATGATGGCTAGAGGAATGACTCGGATCTTTGAATTAGCCCATACGTATCGGTCCGGTGAGATGGGTAGTGAGTTTCATTCCAAAGAGTTTCTTATGTTAGAACTTTATGCAAAAGGTATGAATGATAGTTCCTTACGAAATTATATAGAAATTTTTTTAAGAGAGTTGGTTCATAATTTTGGAACCAAAGAGGATCAGAAAAAAACATCTAACCCGGATTGGATTTGTCATCTTTCAGTGGAAGAGGCGTTTGTAAAAACTGTGGGACATGGATTTTCTCGCGAGGAATTGTTCGAGACGATTGAAAAACATAAACTATCCACATCTAGTCTGGCAGAACTTAAGGCATGGCAATATGAAGATCTTTTCTTTTTGGTATTTCTCAACTTGGTAGAACCAAAATTAGGTGAGGGGATTGTTTTTTTATACGACTATCCGCCGGAATGTGCAGCCCTTGCTCGAGTTGTGGATGGGGTAGCCAAACGATTTGAAATTTATTGGGATGGTTTGGAACTTGCCAATGCCTTCTATGAACTCAGTGATGCAAAAGAACAACGAAAACGATTTAGAGAAGAACAGGAATTAAGAGAGAAATTAGGAAAAGAAGTTTTTCCGATGGATGAAGATTTTCTTCGGTGTTTGGAAAACGGGTTTCCTGAATGTGCAGGAATATCCATTGGAATGGATCGGTTGTTGTTAAAGCTGTCCGGTAAACACGGGCTAGGTGAGGTTAGCCCGTATTGGATGGAGGTTTAGTTAAATTTTAGTCTTCTTCTTGGAATTTTTCGCAAGACTCAGGTACTTTCCCATCTTCCAAATCCGCACAAGAGAAGGCAGCCATATCCTTGGCACATTTTTTCATATCTTCTAAGTCTTGTTTGGTGAGTTTTTTTGTCGGTTTGTCGTTTGTTGGTTTTTGGCCTTCCACCACATAGTTTTTGTAACGTGCTTCACAGACATTGCCATTCACAAATTGAGACTCAACCATCTTTCTTTGGTCTGCCGGAAGGTCTTTTAGTTTTTCTTTCATACACTCAGAAGTTTTGGCGCACATCTTTTTAGAGAGTGATTGGAATTCTTTAGCATCCTTTACCGTTTGTGCGGTGATAAGGAAAGGGATTAGAATTAGTAAAAAAATGGAAATTTTTTTCATACGAAAACCATCTGCGAACAAAAGGCTTTCGTAAAGTTTTTTTTAGCTATTTTTTAGAATTGGAATCCTGCATCACGATCACATGTAGACGTTACATCTGTAAGTGTACTCATGTCATCATGATGACGAGTGCCCATCCCATTCCCATAATGGGGAGTTTTCCCGATGCCGATTGTACATCTCCAATTAAAGTTTTAGCAGGATTCTTGCCGGAGTTGGAAATGGTAATTTGTGGTAGTAATCAAACTATGGCTTACATGAGTTGAAATAGAATATTTTTCGTATTATTTTACGTTAGCTTATTGTCGGATAACGCATGTTTATTCTAGAATGTAAGCATCCCCTCTTTTTTTCAAAAGCCAATCGAAAATAAATTGATAAATATCGGAAATTTCCCTACATTTTGAGATTATGAAAAAAGTCCCAATACTTGTATTTTGTTTCTCTCTCGTAACAGGGCCGACGATGGCTCAGAATTTAACTTCACGTAATGCGGTAGTAATTCCTTCTGAACCCACAACGATTGAAGAATTTAAATCGTTACAATCAAACCTTGCCACCACAGCGGAGGGAGGGGCAGCTATCCTTGTACTTGCAATTTCCCTCTATGGGAAAAACCAAGATCTGGGCAGAAAAACAATTACACTTTCTGTGCTTTCTAAAAACAGACAGAAGTCAACCAAACCAACAGCAGTGGATGGAGTGGACTTAGGTGGAGGAGATCAGTTTTTACTCGGCCAATTGGATAAATACAAAATGTTGTCTGGTGGATATTGGAAAGGTGCCGAACCGGCTAATGGATACACGCCGACTTTACCTTTAACAGTGGAAACCTACACCAACCCATATTCTGGTGATGAATCCACAGGAAAACTCAAACTATTTGTCGCCACTCGTGGTGCTTCTAGTTTTCGACCTGTGTCAATGGAAAAAGATACGGATGGTCTTTGGCGAGCCAAAGAAATGAGTTCCCTTTTTGTTGGAATGATGCCAGCCAAATAGATGTTAGATTCTCTGATGGTTTGGCACCCTGTGGCCTTGGCTCTTCTTGCTACTGGGTTTACTTGGTTTTGTACAGCCTTCGGTGCTGGTTTTGTTTTTTTCTTTCGAACCGTACCGAGACCTGTTTTTAATGCGATGTTAGGATTTGCTTCCGGCATTATGATAGCTGCCAGTTTTTGGTCTTTGTTATTGCCGTCCATTGCCCTTTCCGAAAGGGCTGGAAATCCTGCTTGGCTTCATTCGAGTTTTGGATTTTTATCTGGAGGACTTACCCTCTATGTTTTACATAAACTCCTTCCTCATTTACATGTGGGATTGGAAGAAAACCATTTGGAGGGAGGGAAGTCTTCCTTTCAACGTAGTTTGTTACTTGTTCTTGCCATCACTCTCCATAACATTCCTGAAGGTTTAGCCGTTGGTGTTGCCTTCGGAGCACTTGGTGATGGATTTACTTACGAAGCCTTAATGGCTGCTGTGGTTGTTGCTTTCGGAATTGGAATTCAAAATATACCGGAGGGTGCTGCTGTCTCTATTCCTTTATTACGAGAGGGGTTTAGTGCCAGGAAAAGTTTTTGGTATGGACAACTTTCCGGATTTGTTGAACCAATTGGTGGCCTTCTGGGAGCTACTCTTGTTTTTTATGTGGAAAGTTTACTTCCATTTGCACTTTCTTTTGCTGCAGGTGCTATGATTTTTGTTGTTGTGGAGGAACTCATTCCAGAATCTCATACAGGGAAAGAAACGGAAATGTCAACCCTCGGTGCCATGTTTGGATTTGTTCTTATGATGGCTCTGGATGTTGGGCTTGGATGAGTTATCAAACAAACGATGAATTCAAATTCTTTTCTTAGCAATACTGTTCTTTATGATTGGATTCCCGATTTAGAATTTAATTCGTATGACCTTTCTGGCTTAGTTGTCCCAGGTCATGAATTAGAAGATGAGTGCAGAGTTGTTGAAGAGAGATTAAGTGCCTTTTTAGCAATTTATAAAAAAGGCACCTTGGCGAAACCAAAAGGTTTATGCACCACCTTCAAATATGCAATTTTAGAATCTACCGAGTTGGCACTTTGCCAAAAACTTGAGAGCCAATTGGGCGGGAGTATTTTGGTTGTATATGCAAAACCACTAGAACGTTGGTAAACAGGTCAAATAATGATTTTAAATAAAATTTCTCCTTATGTGGGAGTTCACTGTGAAACCACAACCACAGGGACTTTGTTGAAACATATCGGACTAGATCTCTCCGAACCAATGTTATTTGGTATTGGGGAAGGTCTTAGTTTTATATTTTGGAATATGAAGTCGATGGCTTTTCCTTTTATCGGTGGGCGGATCAAACCAGACCAATTAACAGCTAATATAACTAAAAATTTAAATCTAAAACTAAAAATTCAAGAAACAACTTCTAAGCCGAAAGCTTGGTCATTGGTTCGAGATTTGATTGATTCGGGAACACCTGTTGGTTTGAAATTAGATTGTTTTCATTTAGAGTATTTTTCTAAACCCTTTCACTTTGCAGGACATTATGCTGCTATTTATGGGTACGACCAATCAAATGCTTATTTGATTGATACAAAACAACAGGGTGGAAAGGTTCATACTTCCTTAAAAAGTTTAGAATTGGCAAGAAACGAAAAGGGGCCCATGGCTTCTAAAAATCTTTTTTATACAATTGAACTAGGGAAAAAACAAACAAACTTAGAAAAGGTGGTTAGACTTGCGGCAAAAAACAATGCACGTGAATATCTAAATCCTCCCATTACCAATGTATCTTATCAAGGGATCAGAAAGTTAGCCTCGAATTTGGAGAAGTGGTTTCATTCTTCCGAAGATATCCAAAGAGATTTTGGAACCACCGCAATGATGATGGAAAAGGCAGGAACGGGTGGTGCCATCTTTAGGAATTTGTATAGAGATTTTCTTTTAGAATCCTATGAATTAACAAAAGATCCTATCTTTAAAAATACTCATCTCCAATTCAAAGAGATCGCAACCCATTGGACAGAGATTATTTCCTTGTTCGAGGTTTTGGGTAAAACAGGTGAGGATCGTTTGTTACTTCAAATTAAAAATCTTTTGAATCTAATATCCGATTCAGAGTTTGAAGCGATGACAGAGTTATTAAAATTGAAATGATCTTATAGGTGCCTAAGATTTGACACCTATTCTTTAAATTCTATGTGTTCTCCATTTATTAAATTAGAATTGAGCAGTCACCATCAAATAAGCAAACTGAGCATTTTTAGAAAATTGATTTGTGTAAACTTGAGAGTTCATGGTGCGATCATTCACTTTGTTCTGGATGGCATCACCAGCAAATAACATACTATAACCACATTCTAAAATTAAATTTTTGTATGGAACGTTGTATTTAAAATCAATCTCGCGAAACAAACTTCTCCCAAGCATAGATACTGGTCTATTGTCACCGGCACCTTTTTCTGTCTGGACTTGGCTCATATCATACTGGTTGTTTGTTATAGATTCTGTACTGGCACCGGTTTTTGCAACTCCTGCTATATCATACCAACTATCCTGGAGTTTATGTTTTTCGATGACAAAATAATCAACTCGAAAAGACCCATAAGCCCCCAAGTTATAGGATGCGTTTACTGATTTTGATTTCATATTAACCCAACTGACTTGGTCGGCCATTCCATAAAACAAATGGTTGGTATGAAATAAGTTTTGAAAACTGGCAACGGAACCATCCGTTCTGTTGGGATCACCACTGCCTATATCGTAAGCCACACCTAATCTAAGTTTATCGATTGTGTATCCAATGTCGGCCCCAAAAGCAAAAGTTTTGTATCTTTCTTTTTCTGAATAAAGACTATGATTGTAGTTTGTATTAGTTAAAGGATCAATCAATGTCACATCAGTTCGAATGTCGTCCCATTTTGGTCGGATGGATTTTCCTGTAGTACCTGTTTGGACTGCATATTCGAAAGAATAATCGAAAGCTTGGAGAGCCTTTTTGTTCGGTTGGGTCCTGTTTGTGATTCGGATTCCATATGTATGTAAGATATCCCATCTACCAGCTCTAGATGTTGGAGTTCCCGTTTCTCCGGTGGTAAGAACTAATGATTGGTTTGTTCTCAAATATTCTTTCTGTAAACCTAAGTAATACAAATCAATATGGAAATAATCGGAAGGTTTTAGGGTATTATAAAAGCCTGTAAAGTAAGAGTCACCTAATTCTTGTCTTTGGGCATCTGGTTTTAAAGTACAAACTTTTGTTCCGTTGTAAGGACAATCTAGATAAGGGCTATATTGGTTTTTGACTCCAAAGGAGGTGGTGTTCCCTGCAATATCGGAGTGGCGTTCACTCACGGATGTAACAAACATATGGGAGGAGAAGTATTTATCTTCCCATTTCAGTCTTAGTCCATCGAAACTTCGACCCACATTGGTCCAATCTAAAGATCCCACCAAACGTTCGTCACCATATCTTAAAATTTGACGACCTGCTTGGATATGGAATGGCAGATTGAAGTTGTTTTTGACTTCAATGTATGCTTCACGAACATCTGTGCTTTGCCTTGTTCCATCATTGGCAGTGGAAAGACCGGTGAGAGAACCTTTTTCCGCTCCCCATAATCTTGCATCTTGGAAAGTAATTTTAGCGATCACATCTTTGGTAAATTCTTTTTGAACCCAAAATTGAATCTTCTGTCCTGTAAAATCTACGTTATCATTGGTGGTTCGATTGAAATCTAAGTTATACTTCATTTCAGGACGTACACGCACAAGGGCTCCCGCTGTAAAACCCTCAGACCAAGAAGGGGGTGGATTAGGTTTTGGTGGTTCTTGTGTGGGCGGAATCGTAGAACTTGTATTTGGTGATATGTTTGGAGTTTCTGGAGCGGGTGCCACTGTTTGTCCAATGAGTCCATAACCAATGAATAAATAAAAAAAGAGTAGGGTGATTGGTAATCTTCGCTTTTGCATTTTCTAAAAGACCAGACTTGCGGTCTTCTCCTATGAGAAGCGGAAATGCAAGAATCGTACACTTTGAACCAAAAGTAGTAAAAAATATGAAGAATGGCTAGAATACTGAGCAAATTGTATCTTTTAGTAGGGCATACAAAAGATACAAGATTCGAACTTCTGATACAATCAGTATATAGAATGGGAAATATGTTTGTGATTTTAAAGTTTTGCGTAAGGAATGTGCAGATGGGTCCTTACAGAGACCCCCCGCGCCAGCGATAGTAGCGGAAATCCTTTCCCTACCCATAATCATGGTTATCTACAAACAGATCGGAAAGATTGGAGCGAATAGCGCGGTCGCGTTATCCAATCTAAGTTTGATCCTCGAAACGTTTGCGAGGCGCTAAAGTTTCATTCCCAACTCACTACTACTTTTCCAAAATGTTTTCCTGTTTGTAGATACTGTAATGCTTCCGGAACTTCATCGAATCCGAACACTTTGTCCACAACTGGTTTCATTTTGTTTTGTTCAATGGCGCGGTTCATTTTTTCAAAATCGGCGCGGCTACCTACAATCACTCCTTGGACTTTGACCCCCTGCATCAGAATGGGGTAAAGAGAAAGACTGGATTCTCCACCGGCAAGGACACCAATGAGAGCAATGGTTCCATATGGTTTTATACTCATCATAGACTTTTGCATGGTGCCAGCTCCTCCCACTTCGATGATGAGGTCGGCCCCTGCCATTTTGGTATGTTTGCGGACATCACGTTCCCAATTGGTTTTGGTTGCATAGTTGATGGTTGCGTCCGCACCAAGGGTTTTGGCACGATCCAGTTTTTCATCACTGGAAGAGGTGACGATGACTCGGGCTCCCATCATTTTCGCAAACTGGAGGGCAAATAAAGAAACACCACCGGTTCCGAGACAAAGGACATCCGATCCGGGTTCAATCCCACCAAAATTCACAACGGCATTGTATGCGGTAAGGCCGGCACAACCTAAGGTGGCAGCTTCTTTGTCTGTTAGGTGGTTTGGTGTGGCTACGAGTCCTTCTTCTTGAAATTTGCCATAATTCACTAAACAGCCGTCATGTGGGCCTCCGAGGGTGGAACGAAGGTTGTCCATATTGGGTGCCCCGTCCATCCATTTCTGGGCAAAAATCGGGAGGACTCGGTCTCCTTTTTTCCAAAGAGTAACTTCTGATCCGACGGCTTCTACAACACCGGCTCCATCAGAACAAGGGATAAGAGGGAGTTTTTGTCTGGGATTGTAAGTTCCAATCACCATTAAATAATCACGATAATTCAGTGAAGTCGCTGTTAGGCGAACGAGAACTTCTTTGGGAGCAAGCGATTCAGAAAGATCTCTTGTTGATTGTTTTAGGTTCTCTAATCCGAATGATCCTTGGATTTCCCATACTTTGTTTAACATATTTCCTCGTTCGATTTAAAATCAAAATTCACTCGTCAGATCCTCGGGCCTCCTTATCCTTTGTCGAGTGGGAATACGAGGAGTGGGTCGTTATGAAAAAAGATTTTTGGAACGATAGGGTGGTAGTGATCACCGGGGCAACGAGTGGAATTGGGAAAGCTTTGTATGAAGAACTTGCTCTTTTCCCTTGTGAACTTGTCCTTGTGGCAAGACGTGCCGCAGAAATTGAAGAACCCAAAAACAAACACGAAGGGGTGATCATTCACCGCGTGGCTTGTGACCTTTCTGATCCCACTTCTGTTTTAGATGCTGTAGAGTGGATCCAAAAGGAAGTTTCAAAAATTGATATCTTATTTAATAATGCTGGGATAACGGCCCACGGTAGATTTGATTCTCTGTCGATGGATGTGTATCGCAAAACCTTTGCTACGAATTTTTTTGGCCCCATTCAATTGGTACGTGGCCTTTTGCCTCTTCTTCTTGCGGCCAAAGGAAATATTGTGACTACTTCCACAGTTTCAGCTTTGTACGGAGTGCCGGGCCGGGCCGCTTACTCAGCTTCCAAGTCGGCCTTACATGCGGCACTCGAATCCCTTCGGATAGAAACCATGGAAGAGGGGCTTGGTGTATCTCTTGTTTGTGTTCCTTACACAGATACAGCCCTACGGACTTCAGGCCTTGATGCTTCTGGAGGAATTTTATCAGAAGCTCCTGCCAAAGGAAAACGGAAGACGGCCAAAGAAGTGGCTCATGTTTTAATGTCTGTGGCAAAGGACAAAGAAGCAAGGCTTGTCACATTCAATTTAAGCGGTCGATTTTTAGAATGGATGCGATTTTTCTCTCCTAAGTTTTTAGAAAAAATTCTATATAAAAAACTCTACTCGGACTTCAAATCGCACTGAAAGCTGTCTAAACCAAGGTATAGGGAGAAGATCTATCCTTTGGAAAATTTATTATTTTCGTATTTAGCGGCTGTTATATTTACATTTTTGTTTATGAGTTTGATGTGGTTCTGGGGAAAATACAGAGACAACTATGCCGTTATTGATGTGGGTTGGGGACTTGTTATCGCCGGGATTGCGAGTATCCTTGTTTGTTTTGGACGTGGGAATGGATTTGCTAAACTAGCAGTGCTTATACCCGTTTGGATCTGGGCTCTTCGGTTGTCAGGTTTTCTTTATTTCACACGCATCCGAACAAACCATCCGGAAGATAAACGATATGCTGGGTTTCGAAAAGATTACGGTGAAAAAGTTCATCAAAAGATGTTTACTAACGTTTTTCTTTTGCAAGGATTTTTGGCCCTTCTTTTATCGTTCCCATTTTATTTTGCCGCACAATGGAATTTATTCCCAAATTCTGGGGCCATAGGGCCTAACGGATATTTGATGGTATTTCTGGGATGGGTTTTGTTTGTTCTAGGAGTAGTTGGGGAAACGATCTCTGACCGCGATCTCCACAGGTTTGTGGCCGATCCTAAAAACAAAGGTAAGGTTTGTAACGTAGGTCTTTGGAAGTATTCACGCCATCCCAACTATTTTTTTGAATGGATCATTTGGGTGGGGATTGGGATCATTCCGATTCTTTCCGCACCAATGGCGATTTTGTCGCTTCTCACACCTCTCTTTATGTTTGTATTGTTACGATTTGTATCAGGTGTTCCTTTTGCAGAAAAATACTCTCTCCTTTCCAAAGGAGATCTGTTTCGGGAATACCAACGGACGACCAATGCATTTTTCCCATGGTTTTCAAAATAAAAATAATAAAGGATAAAAAATGAATTTTAATGATTCTGCCCCAAAAGATGAGGGTTCAACTTTTAGTATCAATTCCCTTTTAGAAAAAGATATTTTTCCAGATTGGCTCATTCGTTTTCGAATCCGTCAACTTTTGAAACTTCGTATCCGCCAAGAAAGGAAAGAAAATCCTACGACCCAACTCCAACACAAAATAAACTATGTGAATGAGTTAAAAAAATCCCCCATTGCGGTTCATACTGCGGCTGCCAACGAACAACATTACGAAGTCCCTAGTGATTTTTTTACCTATGTGATGGGACCAAGGATGAAATATTCCTCTGGATATTGGCCTTCCTTCGATACCAGTTTTGCTGAGTCAGAAGAAGAAATGCTTCGAATCACTGTGGAACGAGCAGAGATTCAAAATGGAATGAAGGTTTTGGATTTGGGATGCGGTTGGGGGAGTATCTCTCTATATATTGCCGAACAATTTCCTAAGTGTAAGGTTACAGGTGTTTCTAATTCGCGCACTCAAAAAGAATTCATCGACAAACGTGCCAAAGAACGTGGGTTAAAAAATCTCACCATCATCACAAAGGACATGAACGATTTTACCACCAAAGATAAGTTTGATCGGATTGTTTCTGTAGAGATGTTAGAACATATGAAAAACTATGAGAAACTTTTTGAAAAACTATCTAAGTTCCTTGTCGCAGATGGAAAGTTTTTTGTACATATCTTCACTCATAAAGAATTTGCTTATCCTTTTGAAGTTATTGATGAAACAGATTGGATGGCGAAGTATTTTTTTACAGGTGGGCAGATGCCATCGGATGATTTGTTTTTATACTTCCAAAAGGATTTTTTAATCGAAAATCATTGGGTTGTGAATGGGACTCATTATGCGAGAACAAGCGAAGCTTGGTATGATAACATGATAGACAACAAGGATAAACTATTGCCTATCCTTGCGAGTACTTACGGCGAAAAAGAAAAAACCAAATGGTTTGTTTATTGGAAAGTTTTCTTTCTCGCCTGTGCTGAGTTATGGGGTTACCGAAACGGTGAGGAGTGGTTTGTTAGCCACTACTTGTTTCGAAAACGCTGAGTTTTTTTCCCAGCAGCCTTTACGTAAACGCCACCTTCTTTTTTAGAAGAGGGTGCGCTACTACGGCGAGAATCCCCACCTCGGTCACTTCGTTCTCCCCGTTCACTTCTTTCGCTATTGGATCTTCCGCCACGGTATCCACCGCGACCGCCACCGCCTGAACCACCACCATCATCACGACGTCTTCTTCCGGATCCACCACTAGGAGGAGTTTCACTCCATTCCCCAGGTGTTTTTCCGATTTTTTCAGGGCCGCTGATTTTGGTTTTATCAAGCATAGTCGAAAGTAGTTTCAAAGAAAGAGATCTTTTGTCGTCTAACTTCAAAAGTTTTTCTAAAACTTCTTCTGCATCTGCGTGGATTTCCGTTTCCACTACTTTGTTTAGGAAATCTTCTTCCCGTCTTGCGAGTACTTCCTTTTTAGTAGGAAGAGCAGCAATGGTAAGGTTCATTCCAGAAGTACCTTTTAGTCTTAGAAGGGCACGAGATTCTCTTGTGGTTACAAGAGTCACAGCCTTTCCTGATTTTCCAGCACGACCTGTACGACCAATTCTATGTGTATAACTTTCGCTATCAAAAGGAAGGTGGTAGTTGATCACAAGAGACAAATCTTTTACGTCTAGTCCACGTGCGGCAACGTCTGTTGCTACAAGGATTTTAACGCGGCCATCGTGTAGGCTTTTTAAAACTTGTTCTCTTTGTTTTTGGTTTAGGTCTCCGTGAAGTGCTTCTACTGGATATCCTTTGAAACCAAGGGTTGCTTTTAAATCGTCTGCTTCTTTTTTTGTTTTTGTGAAGATGATTGCCTTATAAGGGTTTTCATAATCCAAAATTCGAACTACAGAAATTTCTCGTTCAGCTTCATCAATCACGTAGTACACTTGTTCGATGTTCTTAGAAGATTTTTCTGTTGCTGCAATTTTTACATGAGCGGGGTGCGTTTGGTACTTACTTGCCAACTTCTTAATGGGCTCCGGCATGGTTGCGGAGAAAAGTAAGGTTTGTCTTTTGGTTGGCAGTAGATTAAAGATGGATTCAATATCATCCATAAAGCCCATATCGAGCATTTCATCTGCTTCATCCAATATCACCATGGAAGGTTTGAAATTTTTAAGTTCCTTTCCTTTCAATAGGTCGAGAAGTCTTCCTGGAGTTGCGACAGCAACTTGGGCACCTTTTGCCACTTGTGTAATTTGTTTAGAATAGGAACTGCCACCGTAAATGGTAGTGGTTTTGATTCCTAAATGTTTTCCCAGTTTATACAATTCATCTGATACTTGCAGAGCAAGTTCACGAGTCGGTGTGAGGACAAGCACTTGCATGCCATCATTCACATTGATTCGGTTCAAACAGGGGAGTCCGTAAGCTGCAGTTTTCCCGGTTCCGGTCTGCGCTTGTGCGATTAAATCTTTTCCTTCCAATACGAGCGGAATCGCTTGTTTTTGGATAGGGCTTGGTGATTCGAAGCCTGCTTCAGTGATTCCTTGTAGTATTTCAGGACGTAATCCGAAGGATTGGAAGTCATTTCCAACTTCGGTGTCATTCTTAGTCATGGAAATAGGATACAATAAAAAAATGGCCTAAAAAAGAAAGGCAAAAATACCTAAATGGCCCTGGGTACCTTCGCTGCGATTTCTTTTAGGTGGAGGTAGAGTTCCTCTTTTAAGTAGGGTTTGGGCATAAAATAATCAAATCCAGAGGTTAGAATGTGGTTTCGTTCTTCCGGCATACAAAGCCCTGTACAGGCAAAAAGTGCGGGTTTATTGGGTTTTCCAACCAATCCTTTTGCAATTTCCGTCCCATGTTTCCCTGGCATCTCAATGTCCAAAAAAGCGATATCGAAAGAAGATTCATTTAACGTTTTTTCCGTATCAATTCCGTTATTTGTTTCTGTGATTTCAAAACCTAGCGGTCGCAAATAACTTTTTAAAACTTTTCGGTTGAGTTCATTGTCATCGGCGATTAGGACTTTTTGGGGTTTCGAAAATATTGGTAAATTTGATTTTGAAGTAGCCGGATTGATTTTTTCTGATTGGTTTTCTTCTAGTTTCCAAATCACGGGAATTTTGACTTTAAATGCGGAACCTTCACCTAACTTTGATTCCACGTGTACTTCTCCACCCATTTCTTCAAGTGAGAGTTTGACAATGGAAAGGCCAAGCCCGGA
Source organism: Leptospira perdikensis (assembly GCF_004769575.1). Lineage (NCBI taxonomy): Bacteria > Pseudomonadati > Spirochaetota > Leptospiria > Leptospirales > Leptospiraceae > Leptospira > Leptospira perdikensis. The sequence goes on from NZ_RQGA01000007.1 coordinate 78,124, forward strand.
ACCAGAAATTCCGCAGCCTTCAGGAACAAATTCATTGTACTTTTGGAAGAGTCGATCTTTGACTTCTGGAGAAATTCCAGGACCCGTGTCTTTGACTTCAATATGTAGATTTGCACTTTCATTTGTTTTGATTTCTAAATCAACAGAGCAAGTAACACTTCCTTTATTTGTGAACTTAACCGCATTTGCCATAAGGTTCCAAATTACTTTTTCGATTTTTCTTTTGTCGGTATAGAGAAAAGTTCTTTGATCTGCTTTGTTTTGAAAATGGAATTCTATTTTTTTACGTTTGGTTTCTTCTGTAAAAAAAGAATCCAAAATATGAAAACATTGATAGAGTTCAAACCATTCATTTTTTAATACACTAGCATTTTCCTCTAACCTAGAAAGTTCAATGGTATCGTTGACTAAATGTAATATAACTTTCCCTGCATTTCTGATATGATCCACATAACTAAGGATAGATGGTTGTAGTTCTGTCTCCCGAATCATTTCTGACATACCGAGTAGGGAGTTTAAGGGATTACGAATGTCGTGGCTGATGGCGGCAATAAAATCTCTTTTGGCAGCGGTGGCTTTTTCGGCAGCGAGTTTTTCAATTTCTAACCGTTCGGCAGCTTTTCGCATTTGTAACAATCGAATGGTCTGTTTGGCAAGCAAACTTAACATGTGCATTTGTTCCCCATTCAGTTCTCTTGGTTTACTATCGATGACACAAAGAGTTCCTAATTTGATTTGGTCACTCACGGCAAGGGGGATTCCTGCGTAAAACATGACATTGGGTGATTCGGTCACATAGGGATTGTTATAAAACCTGATATCCTCTTTGGCGTTGGGGATCACGAATGGTCCATCCCCTAAAATAGCATGAGAACAAAATGCTAAAGATCTTGGTGTTTCGCGATCCTCGAGTCCGTGGTGAGATTTGAACCATTGCCTTGCTTCATCAACCAAACTGACAAGAGAAATGGGAGCGTCGCAAATCATGGAAGCCAGTTTTGTGATTTCATCGAACATCTCCTCTTCAGGAGTATCCAGGATTTCGAGACTTCTTAAGACAGAAAGACGGGCTGTCTCATTTTTGGGTAAAGGAGCAATCAGCATACGAAGTTTAGACGAAATCAATTTCGCATAAAGGAAAGCAAATTTTCTATTTTTCCTGGTCTAAGTCCTATGAACCGAATGACGACTTTGTCTCTGTTTTTTCTCCTGTTTGTGAGTTCTCTATTTCTCACAACTTTTTGTTTCGAAACCTCCTCTCAGTCTCCGAAAAAACCAGAGAATCCAGAACTAAGAAAAAAACTAACCGATTTACAATATCGTGTCACCCAACAAGACGAAACAGAACCTGCCTTCCGAAACGAATATTGGGACAATCACGAAGAAGGGATCTATGTAGACATTGTTTCGAAAGAAGTTTTGTTTAGTTCGAAAGATAAATTTGAGTCGGGCACTGGATGGCCTAGTTTTACAAAACCTCTTGTAAAGACCAATGTCGTCGAAATTGAAGACCGTTCTTATGGAATGTTACGAACAGAGGTTCGTTCGAAAGCTGCCAATTCCCATTTGGGTCACGTTTTTGATGATGGGCCAAGTCCAACAAACAAACGTTATTGTATGAATTCGGCGTCGATGGAGTTCATTCCTAAATCCAAATTGAAAGAAAGAGGGTATTCATCTTTTCTTCCCGAATTTTTGGAATCGGGTCAAAACAAATAGTTGAGTGAACCTTTGGTTTTTAAGCCCAAAGGTTCATCATAAACTCTTCATCATTACGAAGTGAAATGAGTTTGTATTTGGTTTCGTGGATGTCTTCACGAGAAACTTCTCGTTTCCAACGAATGTCCACTTTGAGTTTACGAACGCGGGTTTGTAATTCCAAAAGTTCCCAAACAGAATCTTCCATTTCTTTCCTGTAAAGATTGGTAAACAGTGGTGCCATTTGGTCCGGTGTATCCATTTTTAAAAGTTCTACATGGGTTAAGTCATGAATGTTTTGTAGTGCCCAAATATGGAGGGTAAGAGTGGTGATTCTTTCCAATTGGGAAATTTCATCTTTAATATTTCTAGTGACTTGTTGTTTAAAGAAACGAATTCTTTTTTCTAAATATTGAATGAGATCCGATTTTGGGATTTCTCTCTGTTTCCATTTTTCCCAGTCCGTGCGCAGATCATCGATGATTCCTTCTCCGAAAAATACAGAAGAAGCTTCCATTAGTTGTAAACTTCCTGGTTCTGAAATCTTGAGTCTGTGGCGAAGAGAATCAGCATCTCCTGCAATCATATTGACCGGAGCCACATCCTCTAACTTTTGTAAGGCACGAGAAATAGAATCAATAAACTGAGATTTCATTTGGTCAGTGGAATGAGCTACCAAATAAAAATTGAGGTCGGATTCTTGGTGGAAGTCCCCTCGTTCCCGTGATCCATAAAAAAGAATTTGGTAGGGTTTTGTCGACGGGATGAGTTCTAATTCATCCAAAACTTGTGCGTAGAGATTAGGGTTTAGTGCTTCAAATTCCATTGTTTATTCAAAGTATAATTTCATTCGGGATAAATTTTCTAAAATGGCTTTGAAGGCACGATCACGTTCTTCATTGCCAGGGAAAGGAAGAGATTTTACATTATTGAGATCTTGGTAAATGATTTCAATGGAAGGTTGGTTAGGATTTTTTTTGATGGAGGCAATGTAATCCAAATTGATAACTTCCGATTCACCGAGTTTTAACCACATAAAATTTCTCCTCAAAGCCTAACGGCCACTCCCTATTTGCCTAATCTTTTTTTCTAAAAAAACAGGCTTTGTTGGATTTCCTGGAACCTAGTAGAGGTCCAGAGATTGGAGAACCATCTGGTGGAGTTGTTTTGCGAGTTCCTTGGAACCGATGGAGTTCGGAGTGATGGTCTCAAAAACCAGTAAAAACCCATTATGAATCCCTTCCCACCGGGCATAAAGTTGGGAATCAGGGAGTGAGAAAACAAGGACACTACATTTTTTGGTCCCCCAAACAAAGTAGGAAACATCTGGATTTTGTACTTCGTCCTGGTAGAAATAAGGAAACCGGGACTGGTTCTCTCTATCTGTGGAAGATAGTCTCATCCATTGGATCTTTCCCTCTCCGTCCAACCGAATTTCGTAACTATTCCCCGTTCCAAAAATAGACCCAGATTTTAGGAGCTCAAAATTTTCTTTTGCCACCCAAACTGCATGATAGGTAAGTCGTAGTTCTTTCGTTAGGTGCGATTTTTTTGTTTCCAAGTTTGGATTTGGTTTGGGAACCTCTGGATTTTTCTCTGGTTTGTTTTCCTTTGTGGATTGACAAACGGTAATTTGAGAGAAAATCAAAACGAGGAGAACCTTAATGGCCCACTTCATACTCATCTCCTAAATAGTTTTGGAATAGATACCCATCTTTTGTTTTCTTTTGCAGGTAATCAGGAGTGAGGAGTACTTTCCCACCACCACCTGTTAGGTCTTTTACATAATTTGGTATCGTGATTCCTGAATGGAATCCTCGTAGTTTACGATAGATTTCAATTCCCCTTTCAATTGGTACAACAAAATCAGAACTCCCAAATACCTCGTCACATTGGTGGAGGTAATAAGGTTTGATCCCGATCGATATTAATTTATAATTGAGTTCCGATAAGATTTTTTCGTCATCATTGATCCCTGAAAGTAAAACCGATTGGTTGAAAACGGAAACGTGACCTTTTTTGATCAGTCGCATAACATACATTTTGGTTTCATCCGTAATTTCATTGGGATGGTTGAAATGAGTGACCATATATAAAGGAAAGTGTTTGGCAAAAACATCACAGAGATCTTCGGTGAGACGCATAGGCATTGTGACTGGGTGGCGGGAGTGGATCCGCACTTGGTTGAGATGAGGGATTGATTTTAATTCCCCCAAAAGATAATCAAGTGAGGAATCAGCATGGGTGAGTGGGTCACCACCGGACAAAATGATCTCTCTTAGTTCTGTATGGGTGCGAAAGTATTCCAATGCTTTTTCCCATTCCTTACGGTTGGGAGTTTCTTCTGGGTCAGATACCTTTCGTTTCCTTGTACAAAACCTGCAATACACAGCGCATACATGAGAAATATACCAAATGGCACGGTCTGGGTAACGGTGGGTCACACCTTTTACCGGCATGTACCGTTCCTCTGCCAGTGGATCTTCTACTTCATTGGGTTTTTTGGTAAGTTCTCCCGCTCGGGGGATGATTTGTTTGCGGATGGGACAGTTCGGATTTTTTTGATCGATTCGTTCCAAATAGTAGGGGGTGACGGCAAAACTAAATTCCTCTAATGCAGGCACAAAACTCTCCTTCTCTTCGGGAGTGAGAGTCAGTTTTTCTTCCAAATCCTTACATGTAGTGATTCGGTTTTGTAGTTGCCATTTCCAATCCGACCAAGTCATCGCTTATGACCATACTTCGGTTGACATAAGGCCAAGTCCCTCGGATTTTGTTTACGAGTAACGAAATTATGAACTTAGGCATTACAGAAGTAAAAAAAGGAATGATCCTCAAGATCGACAGTGAGCTTTATTCCGTCGTCAAAACCGAGTTTGTGAACCCAGGAAAGGGTTCTGCATTCATCCGTACCAAACTTAAAAATATTGTCCGTGATTCTTCCATTGAAAGAACCTTCAAAGCTGCAGAAAAACTGGAAAGTGTGGATTTAGAACGCCGCAAAATGCAGTACTGTTATGCTGATGGTGACCAAATCATTTTTATGGACGTCAACGATTACGAACAAATCCCTGTTTCAAAAGATTATGTGGAAGACATCCTTCCTTTTATGAAAGAAGAAACTCCAGTGGAAGTTGCGTTTTACAATGATAAACCAATTGGTGTAACACCTCCTAACTTTGCTATATTGGAAGTGACTTATGCAGAGGATGGATTGAAAGGAGACACAACAGGTCTTGCACTCAAACGAGTGACAGTGGAAACTGGGGGAGAAGTCCAAGTTCCTATCTTTATCAAACAAGGGGACACTGTAAAAATTGACCTTCGAGATTTGAGCTACGTGGAGCGAGTCAACAAATAGATTTGGAATCTTTTTCTTTTTTACAAGAACTTACCAAACTTTCCCATACCTATTATGAAAGGCAGTGGATGTATGCCACTGCCGGCAATCTTTCTGCACGCGCAGGAGATTCATTTTGGATCACAGCTTCCGGAAAACATAAGGGAGAACTTACCGATAAAGATTTTGTTTGTGTTTCTGTTGCCGATGGGTCTTTGGTTTCTGCGGGAGAGGGACTGAAACCCTCAGCGGAAACTAGCATCCATCAGGTGGTTTACTCTCAGATACCGGATGCAGGTGCGGCCCTTCATGTCCATACTTTGGATTCCAATCTTTTAGAATTTGGAATTGATAAGGAAGAGGGGTTTCGCGATTTTCCTCTGCCACCAATTGAAATCATCAAGGCCTTTGGGATCTGGGATGAAAAACCAAACCTAAAGTTTCCTGTTTTTTATAATCATACTCATGTCCCAACGATTGCTTCGGAAATCAAACGTTATATAGAAACCAAGGGCAGACCCCAAGTTCCTTTTTTACTTATCGAAGGCCATGGTCCTACGGTTTGGGGGAAGTCGGTGGCAGAAGCCAACAAACATTTGGAAGCAGTTCATTTTCTATTACAAGTGATGGCAAGGCGTATATGAAGGACGGGGCCCATGTGTATATTTTTGGAATTGGTTCCGGAATTGGACAAGGGCTTCATAAACGTTTTTTAGAAGACAAATCCGTTTCTCTTTTCGGATTCTCTAGAAAGGGGAAACAGACTCTCGATTCTTTCTCCAAAGCAGAAAAGGGAAATTTTGTTTTCGATGCTAAAAATACAAAAGACATAGAAAGTTTTCAAACTTCTCTGTTATCTAAATATGGATTCACAAAATCTGGAGACTCTTCCGCATTCCAAAACATAGACCTTGTGGTTTACTTTGCGTTGGGGGATGGAGTGTTTGGACCCATTGCCGATTTAAAGGAAGTCGATTTAAAATCCCATTTTGATTTGAATGTCCACTCTCTGATTTTACTTTCGCGAGCCTTTGCTCCACTTTTAGCTTCTTTTCGCAGTTCTAGCTTTGTATTTCTGGGATCAACTGCCGGAAAACAAGGATTCCCCGAATCTGTGGCTTATTGTGCCTCCAAACATGCAGTTTTAGGAATCGCTCGAGCCCTAAGAGAAGAGTGGAAACCCTTCGGAACTAAGGTAGTTCATATCAGCCTCGGGGCTGTGGCCACAGAAATTTGGGACACAAGACCCCAGTTTGACAAGAATGATATGGTTACAATTTCGGACATTTCCGAGTATTTGTGGAGTATTTCCCACTTGCCTAAATCTATCTTTGTAGATGACTTATCCATTACCCCAAGAAAAGGAATCTTATAGTTCCCATGGAATTCAAGGAATCGATTGTACTCGTGACCGGTGGCAGTGGTGGCATTGGAAGAGAGATTGTCCGCTCTCTCGTCCTTGCGGGGTTTTCTGTATGGAACTTGGACAAAGTCCGTCCCACATCCCCCATCCTCCAAGAGACTTATAGAGAAGTGGATTTGGCGGAAACTCCCTTTGTAGTAGAAAGAAGTCTCGCAAAAATCATCCAAGAAAGTTCGGAGGCAGGTGATCTTTTTGGCCTGGTTCACAATGCTGGATTTGGTGGGCCTTACCATCCCATTACCGATGTTTCTATCGAAGAATGGGATTCCATTTTTCGAATTAATGTAGATAGTTTATTTCTTTTATCCAAATTACTTTTACCCATTTTTAAAAATCAAAATTTTGGAAGGATTGTTGCCATTGCATCTTCTTTATCCATTGTGGGGTCAGCAAACTCAGTTGCATATTCTTCCTCCAAACATGCATTAGTTGGCTTTATTCGTTCTGTGGCTGATGAATGGGGTAAGTTTGGAATTACCGCCAACGCAGTGAGTCCAGGTTTTGTGGATACTAAGATGGGAATTCAAGAAGACCAAATTTCTGATCATAAATCAAAAATCATAGAGAAGACACCGGTTAGGCGAATTGCAGAACCTTCCGAAATTGCTCGTGTGGTCAATTTCCTCCTTCAAAAAGAATCTGGATACATATCCGGATCGAATTGGACCGTTGATGGCGGGCTCACAGCCATTTAATTTATGAGAATATCCCCACCACACGATCACTTCCTACAACTTACTACCAAAGAAAATTTAGGAAGGTCTTCAGGGATCATCTTACAGAAAGAAGCTTTGTCCATTATGAAAACAGTGGAGATCCAAAGTTCACGAGAGAATATTGAAGCGGGCCATTTGTTCCGCCCTACAGATTCCAATTTTGAAAAACTAAAGATGGATCATGAAACTGCATTGGACGGACTGTGGCAACTCATTGACTACGGACTTACCACCCAACTGTTTGAAATTAAATTTGATGCCGATGTTGGTGAATTACGATTTGTTAATTTTCTTGTAGGCCTTCCTGGTGGGATGCCATTAGAAGAACCGTATAAACTCCTCATTGCGAGGTCAACAGAACATTTATTTGAATACATTCAGGCCAAACGGGTATTAACCGAAGATACTTGGCGTAACGTACTGAACAAACTTGCAGACATTGATTATAAAGAAGAAAAAGGATCTGGCGATGAACTGGATCGAATGTTAGAGCCGAAACAATTTCCCTTACAGCCGTCAGCGGAGATGTTATCCAGGTCTCGAGGTCTCATCATTGATGAGTTGGAAGCGGATCCCCGAATTATTGTCCTTCCCCATGTAGGATTTTATTCAATTCCCGAATCAGAAGCTGCAAATTTTTTACATATTGCTAACGAGTATTTGATGACCAAAGTCGAACCTTTAGCGAAGGCCTTCGATACAGAGATTCGATTGGCTTTTGATCGAATTCACACCATGACACCCGTGAGTGGAAATTCGGAACCAAGTGAAGTGGATCTAATTCGTTCAAAAATTGAAATGTTATATGGGTTTAAGGAAATTCTAAAAGAAAATGGATTTTATCCTTTAGTTCATAACTTACGAAAGGTGGCAGAAATTGCCGCTAAATATGCAGAAGTCGAAAAAAAACGTGAGGTTGACCGACTCCTGAAAGTTTATATGAAAATGTTGGATAGCCAATTTGACTTTGATTCAAGACTCCTTCGAATCAATTTGGAAAAGGACAATGAACATGATACCATCATTGTTGATCTTCTAAGAAAGAACCCTAAAGTTCTTTCTGCCGAATGGCATGACCAGGATTCAAAAATTGCTGTTTTTGTGAATAACAACCAGAACAATATCAAAGACATCAATCACCTTATTTTCCAAAATTATAGATTCACTACGGAACATATATTATACCTCAAAGCCATCATTGAACTCAACGAAAAAGAACTAAAACCTCTTTTCAAAGATGATGATTTTGTAAAAACCTACGGTAAAAATCTTCAAACTGTTTATTTTAATTATATTCCTTGGTTTTATAAACTTTTTTATTATTTAGGAGTATCTCCTATTGTGAACTCTGGTTATGCGAAGGCAAAATCGATTTTAACTTATGCACAAATGGATCGTCAGTTTTTATACCAGAAACGGAGAGAAAATTTCTTTAAAAAGAAACTAAGAGAAAGAGAGGAACGGTTTGAAAAAGAAAAAAAACAACAACTCAAACGTGCTCTTATTTCTGCTCTTAGTGATGCCTATTTTCAAAAGAATTGTTTACCTTCAGTGGATTGGCTTGGGTCCAATTATCCTGCCTTCTCGGCAGAAACTTTGGAAAAAATGATTCCTGATTTTGCTTTTATATCCACAACAGGAAAAACGGTGAAACCTAATTCAGTCATTTTGTTTCCGAATTCTCCCGAATTTGATTCTCTGAATAAACGTTTGAAGGAATTATTCAACCAGTGGACAAGAGGTGAGTTAGATCCACCAGCTGAAGACAAGGAACTCCTTGTTCAAATTCGTAGTTTGATTTAATCAATACCAACGTTTGATTCTAAAATAAAGTAACATCAAAATTCCTAAAAAACCCATACCACACAAGGCAGAGATAAATCCATATTCCCATTCGAGAGTGGGCATATGACGAAAATTCATACCGTAAATTCCTGCAACCAGAGACATCGGTAACATAATGGCTGTCATGATGGTAAGGATTTTCATGATTTCGTTGGTTTTGCGAGTGGATATAGCAATATGGGCTTCGAGAGCAGAAGATATGGACTCAATATTACTATCCACAAGTTCTAAGATACGAAGGGAATGGTCTCTTACGTCTCGAAAAAAAGCATCTGCTTCATCACTAAAAAAACTGTTCTTAATTTTTTCTAAATCTTCTAACACTTCTTTGTTTTGTAACATCCCTTTTTTGATCGAAAGCAGACTTGCCCGCAAACTATAAACATTGCTGATATCTAAGGATTTTGCATTTCCGAAAATTTGATCTTCGAAATGTTCGATTCGTTCTTCAATCTTTTGTGTGATGGCAAGAGTATGGTCAGTTTCTATGTCTAAAATTTTATGTACAACGAATTCATATCCGCGTGCAAGAATTTTATTGTTCACTTTCCACTGGTCTATGATGTCACCGATACTATCACGGTAGTCTAGTGTTAAAGAAATAATTTGGTTTGGTGTTAGAATGAAGTTAAAGTTTTTCTGTGTGAGTTGGTTTCTTTCAAAATGGAAACCTCGAAAAACAAAAAAGATATAATTGGGAAAAATTTCCAGTTTGATCCGACTATTGGGATTTAGAATGTCTTCAATGGTAAGTTGGTGGATATCATGTTTTTGAAAGAGAAACATTAGTTTTTCTTCGTTTTCTGCTGTGATATGAATCCAATGTTTGGGATGTCTATGCGAAAGAGGTAGAGGTCTATCGAGAAGCACTTCATCTTTACTTGTAGGAGTTAAAATATAATTAAAGAGAGCTGGCATTTATACTATATTCCTTAGAAAAAAATCTCTGAGTTCTTTTCTGTCATCGCTTGTGTCTTCAGCGATCACAAATTTCCTTGTTTTGAAATATCCGGAAGCTGTGATCATTGATTCTCTAATTTTTCCGGCTCGTGATAAAATGAGGTGAAATTTTTCGCCCGGGTGCAGGGATTTTTCTAGTTTCTGTAAGGTATTGGTTGTAGCCCGTTTCCCGTTGATGGCAAGTATTTCATCATCTAACATTAGGTCAAAAGAACCTGTCTCTGTATTGTGTAATAATTTTTGAACATAGAGGTTACCATTTTTTTCTTTTGTTTTGAATCCGGTTTCGCCTGCTTGATCGGTTTGAATCCTTTGGATACCAATGATATCCAAATAATAATCTACAGGGATTGGTTTTGGATTTTCTAAGTATTCGTTAAATTCTGTTTTTAAATCCACACCGGTAACATCTTTTACCGTTTCGAAAAATTCCTGTTTAGTGAAGCCTCTCCCTTTGGTTTTGACAAACACTTCGTTTAACTGTTGAAATACATGGCGAATGGTTTTTCTTTCTTTTGATTCTTTTAATAGAAACAAATTCATACACAAGGCAATGACTCCGCCCTTTGTATAATAGGAAACAGTGATATTGTGACTATTTCCATTTCGTTTGTAATATTTTGTCCAAGCGGTAAACGAAGATTCTTCAAGACTCATCCAAGAGTCGGCTTCATTGTCTTCTAACGCAAATACATCCGATTGGAGTTTAGCCAAATACTCTTCTTTTGTAAGAAATCCTGAATGGTAGAGGAAGTAAACATCGTAAAAACTTGTAAATCCTTCGGCAATCCAGAGTTCGCGTGTTAGGTTTGGTTTTTGGTAATCAAAAGGTCCAAGGGCGATTGGGCGAATTCTTTTGATATTCCAAAGATGAAAGTATTCATGAGATAAAAGTTCGAGTAATCTTTTGTATTCTTCTTCATCGGAAATTAAATCTGGGTTGAAGTAGTTGATACTTGAGGCTCTATGTTCTAATCCCCCATAAGCAGGCAAACTTAAATTTAGGACAAATAGATAATAAGGATTGGGAGAGTCCATCATCCACTCTATTTGAGTTTCCGTGATCCTTTTTAGATCCAATGCCAATTTTGTTTTGAAATCAAAATTTACATCGCCCTCTACAAGTAATTCATGTTTGGTGGTTCCTGCCGTAAAAAACACAGAGTTTTGTTTACTCAAATGGAAGGGAGAATCGAATAGTTCATCAAAATTTTCTGCAAAAAACAAATGGGAGTCTTCTCCGCTTCGAGTCAAACTCGAATACACAAAAGGGAAAAATTGAGAAACCTGAAACCGAACAGTAGCAGGGGTTTCTAATTTCCCTTCTGGATATAAAAACAAAGCGGGTGGGTTGATGAATCCAAATTCGGTTTCTAAATAATTGGTTCGAACAGTGAAGTCTTCAAAAGCATAGATGATATAAGAGATTTCGAATTCGGCGGGGAGGTTTTTTAATCTCCAGCGATGTAAGTCCACCATCTCCCAAGAAATAGATTCACCGGTTTTTAAATTTTTGACATCGAGTTTATGGAGATGGGTAGCATAATCCCGAATCATATACGATCCGGGAGTCCAACTGGGCAAACAAAAAGTCATCTCTGATTGGTCTGTTTGGACAGAAAGCCGAACCTGGAAATAGTGTTTGTAGAGATCAAAAATGGAGACTTCAAAATCCAACTTTAGGGCGTTAGACTGACCGGCTTCACTTACGGTTTTTTCCTGTTCTTCTTTGGCCATGGTAACCCCATCTTCTTTTATTTTTAGTTTTGATCAAATGTTTTCTTGACTTTATTTCTTTATAGTACTAGAAAAGGCATAGCTAAGGTATGAGCAAAGGAGGTGGTCATTTGGATAGTAGTTGTTACAACAAAAGATTTTTGACTCGCGAGGTGGCTGGGCAATAACGCCTCTAGCTTTGTTGCAAAACCGACCAGACACAGTCTTTCCAAGTTCCGAACGGGTGGTCTCCTTCGGGCTTATGCAGTCGCTTGGAAAGATTCCTTTATTCTTTCGAAATCTTAAAACTCTTTAATAATTCATCCAGAGTTGTTGTCACTTGGCTTAGGCGTTCCGCATTCTCTGACATAGAAGAAGACTGGTCGGATAAAACTTGGGAACCGTTCGAAATATTGACTGTCATATTGGCCAATTCATTTGTCGCCCTCTGTTGTTCCTCTGTGGAAAGTTGGATGGCTTTTACTTGGTCGGTAATTTCTGCGACTTCTGCATAAATACTTTCAGTCCTTGCACTTTGGTCTTCAATCATCGGTCGTATTTCATTGGAAGAAACAAAGATCTCAGACACTTCGTCAGTGATTTTTTTTAGAACGTCTACAAGTTTTTCCACTTGTACATTTCCTCGCTCGATCGAAGCCAGGGCCTCAGAAGATAAAACATTAATTTGGGAAACCGATTCTGCGGATTGGCTTGCCAATTTTGTGATTTCTTCTGCTACTACAGCAAATCCTTTCCCACTTTCTCCAGCCCTTGCCGCTTCAATCGCAGCATTTAACGCAAGTAAACCGGTTCGTTTGGCAATGTCTGAAATGACATTGGAAAATGCTGTAATGGTTTTTGATTTATCCTGGATCTCTTGGATGGCATGAGAGGCTTCTTTTGCCATCGTCCTTCCTTCTTCCGCATTACGGTTGGCACGGACTGAGATTTCTCCAAAGGAATTGACCTTCTCTAAAATTCTTTTCATCAATTGTTGGATATCACCTAACGATTGATGTATGGTTTCAGTATTTTCGACAGCACTGAGTACGTTGCTATGGATCGTTTCTGAAGAGGCGTTGAGTTCTTCCACAGTCGCACTTGCTTCCTCGGAAGAGGCTGCTTGATTCTGGGCTAAATCGGTGAGTTCAGTAATGGTTCCTCGGATTTTGTCTGTGGTTTCGCTGATTTTTCCCGAAGACTTTTGTGCAATCCGAATGAGTTTCCGTAAATGTTCGATCATTTTTCCCAAACTGACCATAATACTTCCGAGTTCATCTAACTGGTCAATGGCGATAGATTCTCTCAAATCCCCAGATGCTACTTTGTCAGTGGATAAGTTGATGGCTTTAATCCGTCTATCCACTAATCTTTGGAAACTAAAATAAATTGATAGGGTGGAAAGAACCACACCCAAAATTCCAAGAGTTATGGTTGTGATGAGAATTGAGTTAAGAGTGGATTGGATTTGTGATTCCGGGACAGAAATCCTCGCAAACCAAGGAGCGTTATCTTCTATAATGGTAATGGGAACGGCAACATGGTAATACCCATGAAACCTATAAATGGATTTGTCCTTGTTTTTCAAACGGTCGTAAAAAAACGCATCGGCCTGGGATCGAAAATCAAGGCCTTCGGAAAGGTTCGAAAACCCATCATACAAAACTAAATGGTTATCCGAGATGAGTGTGATTTTTCCTTCCCCGTCAGCGAATTTTAAGGTATCTAAATATTTCTTAATCGTCGCAAGGCTGATATCAATTCCAGAAATTCCAATGAATTTACCGTTACGTAATATTGGTTCCATAATCGAAACAATGAAGGTATCCACTCCACCCACCTTGTAAATGTAAGGTGAGGTGATGCTTGTTTTTAATGTGGCTTTTGGTTTTTGGTAGAACTCACCCTTAATGGGATCATCCACATCTTTTAAAACTTCTGACGAAATTTTGTCCTCATTGCGAAATACGTAAGGGATGAACCGACCAGTTTCGTCGTGGTCTGGAGTAAATTTATATGCCGCATCTTTTCCATCAAAAGCATTCGGCTCAAATCCACAATAAGCAGCAAAGGCAATATCTTTTTCGGCGATTAAGGTTTTTAGATACCGAATGGCCGCAGGTCTTGAAGTGATCGACCCATCTTCAAAAGATTTACGAAAGGCAAAGGTTTTGTTTAAAGGAACTTTCATTTGGTGAGAGATGTCACCTATGATTTTTGATGAAATATATTCTGTATCTTCCTCTAAGTTATGTAAAAGGGTAGATCTGACAACCAAAGACAATACAATCATAATCCCTGCGATAATAACAGAAATGACTGCCAGGGATATTAGAATGATTTTCTTTTTGATACTCATGTCTTTTTTTAAACCTATAAGTTGAATTTTAATAAAACTTCTGAAATTTTGGAACTAATTCCTGTCATACGAATAGAATTGGCTGACATGGTCTCCGATTGTTCCGACAGAATTTGGGAACCATTGGAAATATTAATTGTCATATTTGATAGTTCGAAGGTGGCTCTTTTTTGTTCTTCCGTAGATTGTTGAATAGACTCAACTAGAGATGTGATTTCTTCGATTTCTACGTAGATCTGATCGGTTCTAGTTTTTTGGTCTTGGATGAGGGGGACAATTTCTCTAGCCTTTTCAAAAATTACGGAAACTTCTTTTATGATTTCTCGTAACAAATCAATAAGTTTTGTGACTTGAGTCCCACCATTTTGGATGGAATGTAAAGCTTCTTCGGATAAGGTATTGATCTGTGAAACGGATTCAGCCGCTTGAGAGGCAAGTTTCGAAATTTCTTCCGCAACAACAGCAAACCCCCGACCCGATTCACCAGCTCTTGCGGCTTCAATGGCAGCGTTTAATGCCAGTAAGCTGGTCTTCTCTGAAATATTGGAGATAACTTCAGAAAACTCGGTAATAGCAAGTGACTTCTCCTGGATTTCTTCAATTGCTTTTGAAGTGAATCCCGCCATATTCCGTCCTTCTTCTGCTTTTTGATTGGCAAGGACTGCAATTTTCCCAAAGGACTCCACTTCCGTAGTGATGTTTTGAACTAAAGTTTGGATCGCATGAAGTGAGTTGTGAATTGACTTAGAGTTATCAACCGCCTGTACCACATTGGCATTGATAGTTTCGGAAGATGCATTGAGTTCTTCCACAGTGGCACTGGCTTCTTCGGAAGAGGCGGCTTGGCTTTGTGCCAAATCAGAAAGTTCAATGATGGTATTTTCCATAAACTTGGAAGTCTCAGTTAGTTCTGAACCTGAAGTCTGTGCGACACTTAAAATATGTCGAATGCTTTCAATCATCGCAACTACAGCTTCGACTAAATTTCCAATTTCATCTTTTTGTGTGTCGTTGATTTCTTTGGAGAGATTCCCGTTAGCTGCATCTTTTGTAAAGGCAATCAAAGTCTGGAGTCTACTATCCACAAGTTTACGAAAGATAATGACATTGGCCAAAGTAGAAAATAGAATTCCTGTCACTCCAAGGCCTAAAGCAATCCAAAAGATAAATTGAATTTCGTTTGTGATTTTTTCTTGCGGATAAGAGACACGAAGTGCCCAGGGAGCTGTGTTTTCCACTAGTTGGATCGGTAAACTCACGTGAAAGTAATCAGAGTCAGAATAACTTTGTCTTTGTTTAGATGACATAGCTAAATTTACATACATATCTTCCTTGTCTTCCCACTGTACATCCTTCTTATCAGGATGAAGGCCATTAAATAACACATATCCGTTACTTGCAACGAGTGTGATTTTTACAGCACCGTCTAGAATTTTTAGATTATGTAGGTAAGTTCGAATGGTCTCTAAAGAAAGATCAGCACCTGCGATCCCAAGAAAGTTTTGGTTACGGATCACTGGATATACAAGAGAAATCATCGTTACTTCTTTACCATCTACTTTGTAATCAAATGGTGGAATGAGTTCTACTTTTTTGTTCTTTTTGGGGAGTTGGTAAAAGTCAGATTCGGGAAGGTCAAACCCAACCACTGGTTCAATGATAATTTTGCCATTCGATTTTACAGAATAGGGGATCAGTCTACCCGAGTTATCATGATAGTTCGTATTACGATAGTTAGTGTCTTTCCCATCGAAGGCATTGGGTTCGAAGACAACATAAGTTCCGAGAATGGATTCATTCGATGCCGTCATCACATTCAAAATCCGGAAAATCCGATCTCGATCCAAAAGGTTTGGTTCTTGTAACATTTGTTTTAGAAGAAATGCTTCGTTTAATGGAGCAGAAAGATAGTCTTCTACATCCAAAGAGATTTTATCTGCAAGTACAGAGATGTTTTCTAGAGCGTTTTCTTTGGCATTTTTATATATGACATAAGAGATAAGTGTGAGTATTACTCCTAATGAAAACAGGGTAATGATTGATGTGCCTAAAGCTAACTTCTGTTTAATGTTCATTCGCGTGGATAAACTTTCCTAAGTGAATGTTACCGTAAGTAACTGAGTTGTTTTCTCAAACACATTTTATATAAGAGTGAGTTTTTCTGGATATTGGCTTAAGCCCAGTAGATTTCCATCACTGTCTAAAAAGTATACAGTGTAATCTGTTTTGTTTTGGATCTGTATTTGGTTTAGGAATTGGATCCATTTTGTTTTCTCTTTTTCTGTGAATGAAAAAACAAGAGCACGAGGAGAAGATTTCGCTCCTTCTTCCAACATCAGAATGATGGGGCCAAACTCGATCCAAATGGAACGAACCATTCCTGAGTCATAATGAAATTCCTGAGTTTTCTTTGCCCCCGGAATTTGGAGGTAAAACTCTGCTAAATTGGAAGGGTTCGGAGTACCTATGGCAATATGGTGAATCATTTTTTTGTTTTCAAATCCCTTTATAAAAAAGAAGCTATCATGAAATCTATCTCACGGAGTTTTTCATGAAAAAATCCCTCATCCTGGCGCTCGCTCTCGGGCTTTTTTTGGCTAATTGTAAATCCAAAGTGTATACCCAAGAAGAGTGTGAGTCTGCTCTCGCTAGCACATTCGCTCAAATCGAAGAAGAAGCTAAAAAGAATCCAGCAGCAGCACCAGTCCTCGCAGGATTACAACAAGGTAAACAAAAAATGATCGATCAGTGTACGGAAGGAAAATTTGATCCTAACTGTTTGAAAAATGCTCCAGGTTTCGCTGGCATCATGGGTTGCGTAAAAAAATAATTTTACAAATCCTACCGGGAATTAGTTTTCCCGGTTTT
Source organism: Leptospira perdikensis (assembly GCF_004769575.1). Taxonomy (NCBI): domain Bacteria; kingdom Pseudomonadati; phylum Spirochaetota; class Leptospiria; order Leptospirales; family Leptospiraceae; genus Leptospira; species Leptospira perdikensis. The sequence continues at coordinate 95,049 of NZ_RQGA01000007.1, forward strand.
TGCCTCTTCCTCTAAACTTTCAAATCCCCCAGGTTCTGCATAACAACCGTGAGTTCGATATGGTCCATCCTCAAAAAATCGGATTTCTTGTGCATACCGTTTTCCTTCCCATAGACATTGTTTACAAATCGAAGGTCTGATTGCCCAGTCTTCACATTCTTCTGGTCGGAAAGCCGGAAAAACTCGTAAAAGAGGTTTCGAAATTTCCTGCTCGGGACTAGCCCAAAGAACAAATCCAAAAATCAAGAATACTCCTAAAATCAAAGTTAGCTTCATTTTATAAAACTATCGGGATTTCTTTGTGATTTCAGGATGGGTTTAGTGAAAGAAAAATTGAGTACAGAATGGAAAGGGGTAGTGCTAGTATTGATCGGAGCACTTTTGTTCAGCGCCAAAGCTGTTGTGGTGAAATTGACTTACCGGTATGAAATTTCTGCCATTGGATCTCTTTTTTTTCGGATGTTGTTTGCCTTTCCTTTTTTGGTTTGGATTGCATGGAAGGCAGAAAGAGAAGAAGGAAAAACTCCACTCACAAAAAAAGATGTGGTTAGTGTCATCCTTATGGGAGTGGTGGGTTATTATCTTGCCAGTTTATTTGACTTCTTAGGGCTAAAGTACATTAGTGCAGGTCTTGAACGAATCATTCTTTTTATTTATCCTACTCTTGTTGTCATTTTATCGTTTTTATTTTTAAAGAAGAAGATCCATATGCGGGAAGTATTTTCTCTGATTTTAACATATACCGGAGTTTTTTTAGCGTATGGACAGGACGTCCAACTAGGTTCTGCGAAAGATGTGAGTTTGGGAGCTTTTTTTATTTTACTTTCCGCTCTGACTTATGCCATCTATTTGATGGGTAGCGGTTCCATCATTCCAAAGTTAGGTGCAAAAAAGTTTACAGCTTGGGCTCTGATTATCTCTTCGTTTGCTGTATACATTCATTTCGCTATTTTTGGAACTTTTAAAGAACTCATCCAACCGTTTTCTTTCTACGCCCTCGCATTTATTATGGGGACTGTGAACACTGTAGTTCCTGCTATCTTCGTTTCGGAAGGAATCAAACGTGTTGGTAGCAAAACAGCTGCTATAGTTGGATCAATTGGACCAATGTCGACTCTTTTCTTAGCGTATTGGCTACTGGATGAACCGATAACCTTACTACATGCCATTGGTACATTATTCGTACTTACCGGTGTTTTTTGGATTAGTTCCGTAAAAAAAACAAAGGAAGCCTCTGTTTAAGAGAGAATTTTTCTTTCCAATTGTTACAAAAGATAGAGAATCAAGGATCTATATGAAATTGCGAAATCTGCTGCTTCTGCTCGTATTTGTCACAACAATCTCTCAAGGAGAACTGTACGCACAATTTACCTGTGAAGGATCAGCTTGTGGTTTTTTACCATCTACACTTACAGAAGCGGGAAATGGTTCCCTCAAAAAATTCGAAACTGGGTACTTAAACGAAGTACTGAAAACTAATTTGGAAGCTGGTTTTCTAGCCAACGTAGGAGCTAGTAATATCGGAACTGGTACCGTTCGTCGCATTCAATTTGGTGTGAGTGTTTCCGCTGCAGGATACAAAAAAGACGACATCCAAATTAAAGATGACTATATCAAATACCCAAAACTTCCCAACGTAGGTGGTGCTGTGATTCCTTCTTTCCACTTGGATATCAATCCTGGATGGTTACTCGGAACTTCAGAAGGTGGATACATTCGTCGGATCGGAATTTTTCTTCATGGTATGAACGTTGCGGTTACTGAAGATCAAATCCAAGCGGCTTCCAATAATAAAAACTACGAAGGTCGGATCGCCGTACGTTCGTATGGTGGTATGGTCCGATACCAATTAGTAGAAAAAGAAGGTTTTTTAATGAACCTTATCACTTGGAACGGAATCAACATTGGAGTGGGGCATCATGTGATGGAACAAAACATGAGCCTTAGTTACTTAGAAGGAAAGGCATCCCAAATTGAATTCCAAGGTGTGAAAGGAAAATGGGGAGGAGACACCAATTTCGTTTTTAACACGAAAGTCCAAACTACAAATGTAGATTTACGTACGGGTCTTGGTGTGTTTTGGATCGCCAATGTGATTGTCGGTGGGGGATATAGTTGGAATTCGGGGAATAACTCCGCCTCTCTCTCAAGACGTGGCCCTTTTCTCGTTACCTTAAATGATTCCCTTCCTTTGGAACTTCCACGTGAATACCAGGCGGCTCTTGACAAAGAACTTCTTGCCCAAAATCCCAACGCGACTCTCGGGTTTCGTGCCGCTGGTGAGTCTCATTCCAAACGTGGAATTGGGTACGGGATTGTCGGTTTGGAGTTGGATTTGTATCTCGTTAAGGTCATTGCTGAGGGTTTGTATGGCGGTAAGGATCTTTATTCTGCAAACTTAGGAGTCAAACTCTCCTTTTAGGAAAACTTCGGGGAAATCCATAAAACCTTGCCGTACCGATTGCGGAATTTACCTTTCGTCTTAGGTCTAAGTTTCAATGAAATTATACAAACGCTACGCAAGGGCTTTCACTCTCGCTTCCCAAGTATTCTCCTTGGGAGTCGTGGTTCCTATTGGAATCGCTCTCATTCTTTTTTATGTCGATCTAAGTCCCACTCAAATCAAAACCTTCATTGGTGCAACGATTGCTGCGGGGCTTACTAGTCTCATCCTCCCTGCTTTCATCTTTCCTAAAAAATTAAAGGCCATCCAAGAAGGTCTCGTTGCCCTCGAATCCCAAACAGAAAAAGATCCTAAAACCTATATATCTGTCTGGAACCTAATTGCGAAGATGCCTGTGGTCGGTGCGGTGGTGGGAAGTTGTCAATGGATCATGGCGTTTCCGATTGTCATTGGCCCCATGCTTTATCTTCCTGAAACCAGTAAGTCAGATTCCTTTTATATCGTTTGTGTTTTGATCCTCACCGCTCTTCTGAATATTTTATTTTCGTTTATCCTTTTGGAAAAAGCCTCTCATTTGGTATTGGAAGACGAACTTCTCCAAGCCGAATTAAAAGAACGGATTTCTCCTTATTATAGAAATCTCAGAAGTACAGTCCCCATTATGTTCTCGATTATGGTAATGGTACTTTCTATTTTCCTTTTGATTTATTCATTTAATGTCAATGCTAAGTCCTTAGAAAAAGCCTTTTCGAACCAACTCTATAATTTCAATCAAAGTAACGAAGCCGGAATTCACGTATATTTCGAGTCAGTAGAAACCAATTTAAAAAGTGTAGCTTCTCTACCGGTAGTGAGAACAGCATTAGAAACTAAAAACTACAAACTGGCAGAACCAGCACTGTCCAAAGTTTTGGATGATTCTCAATTACTGTTAGAAAATGCTTATATCGCCTCTTTTGACGAAGGGGTTCCCATTGTTGCTTCGGGCCTTCCTGGAGGTGCAAGTGTTGGTTACAAGTTAGCATCCAATAAGGAAGTTCTTGAGAACATTGATGCGGCAAAAGAAGGAAAAAACCATGTAGGTGTAGCCGTTAAATCGCCGATTAACGGAAGTATTGTGATTATGATTACAAGCCCAGTAAAAAATGCCAATGGGGCTGTGATTGGAATGGTAGGGATGCCTTTTCTTGTGGGAAAAGCAATGGAATCCTTCCTAAAAAATGTGAAAATTGGAACCACTGGATATTCCTTTTTGTTGGACAAACAATCAACAATGGTATATCACCCCAATCCAAAATATTTGATGCATAGTTTTAAAAATTCAGAATTTGAAGAATTGGCTAAAAATGCTGGGGAATCAGATTCTTTTCGTAATCCTTGGGAAGGTTCTACCTTTTTACTCCGTAGGAAGGTAAGCGAAAAATACGGTCTACAATTCTTTTCTACTATTGATTTAAAAGAGATTGAAGTGGAGAGCCTTTCTTCTCTAAGAGGACTAACAATCATTAGTATTGTAGGAGCAATTTTTATTGCCATTGCAATTTATCTATTGTTTACTGCTCGGTTCAAACCAATGAAAACCATTGGGAAAATCCTTCATGATATTGAAGTAGGTGACCTTCGTCACAATGCCAAAATGGAATCTTCTGATGAGTTCGCAAGACTGGCACGCGGTCTCAACGCAACGTTAAAACAAATTTCAGAAGTTGTGGGATCCAACCAAGCATTCTCTGAAGACCTTGCATCTTCCGCAGAACAGATGTCAGCTTCTCTGAATATGTTATCTTCCAATGCACAAACGCAAGCTGCTTCTGCTGAGGAAATATCTGCTTCGATTGAAGAGATTTCTGCGGCAGTCCAAAATGTGGATGCACAAGCGGAAGATCAGTTCCGCAAAGTAGATTTTTTGAAATTAAAGATGGCAGAACTTTCTAGTTTGATCGAAGCAACTGGAAGGCAAGTGGGCAAAGCTTCACAAGACGTAACCCTCATTTCGGAAGAAGCTCGGTCGGGCCAGGTCTCATTGGATTTGATGAGAAATTCTATCACAAAAATCAGTAACAGTTCTGAAGAAATTGGTAGTGTGATTGAAATCATTAATAATATCTCTGAACAAATCAACTTACTGGCATTAAATGCTGCGATTGAAGCGGCAAGGGCCGGAGTGTATGGAAGAGGATTTGCTGTGGTTGCTGACGAAATCGGGAAGTTGGCCGAAAAAACTGCCATCTCTATCGGTGACATTGGGGAACTCATTCAAGCCAATGAAAAGGAAATTGAAAGTGGTCGCGAGAATATCGAAACTACGATTGCCCTCATCCAAAGGATCATCCAGGGTGTGAGTTCCTTCGATGAAATGACGGATACGATTGAGTCGAGCACCAAAGAACAACTCATCATCAACCAAAAAGTAGGGGAAGAGGTGGACAAGGTGAACCAAATCAGCCAGGCCATCCGTCTTTCTATGGAAGAGCAGAAAAATGCGATTGGTGAGGTGGCTCAGGCCATTTTCAGCATCAATGATTTGACCCAAGGGACAGCTGCTGGGCTTGAAGAGATGACAGCAACCTCCAATGGGATCGCCAATTTGGCAGAAACCTTAAAACGTAAGATCAATTTCTTCAAAATCTCCTAAAATCGGAGAAATTTGCTTGCCGGAGTCTACATATCAAGATTTCTTGATATGTAGATATCTTGGATATGGCAACAGAAACCCTTTCCCCAACTAGGCCCTCCGGCCACCTGCTTTCTGCTACGAAAGCCATTTCCGATGAAACGCGGATACGGATCCTCCATATCCTCAGTTTTGGGGCTTTTTCCGTAAATGAAGTGGTGGAGATTTTGGGTATGGGTCAGTCTCGGATCTCCCGCCATTTGAAGATATTAACTGAGGCCGGACTCATTGGCACACGCCGGGAAGGAAGTCTTGTTTATAGTTTTCTTCCGGAAGAAGAAGATACAGCTCTAAAGTTTCCTTTGGAGCTCACAAAATTATTGTTATCTTATAAAGAGGACCTCCCCTCAAGGGAAAGGGACCAAAAGATGGTCCACCAAATTCTCGAGACCAGAGAACGTAAATCAAAGTCTTTCTTTGATACTGTAGCCGAGAGTTGGGAGAAATTACAAGAAGAGACCTTAAATCCCAAACTCTATAGGTCTTGGATTTTACAAGAGTTACCCGCTTGTGAAAATATTTTGGATTTGGGTTGTGGGCCCGGTGGCCTCATTCCTTTTCTTTTGAACAAAGCCAAACATGTGACAGGAGTGGATAACTCTTCTAAAATGATTGAAAGTGCTTCGTCCAATTATGGGAAAAATCCAAGTGTTAGTCTCATTCAAACTCCTATGGAGCATCTACCCTTAGCAGCTAATTCTTGTGATGCGGTAGTTGCTTCTATGGTAATGCACCATATTTCCCACCCACCCACAGTACTCGAAGAGGTAGCTCGGGTTCTGAAACCAGGTGGGGTTTTATGTATTGTTGACTTAGCAAAACACAATGCAGAGTATATGAGGGATAATTTTGCAGACTTGTGGCTTGGATTTGAACCTGAACTATTTGAGTCTTGGTTATCCAATGCAGGTTTTAAAGTCGGATCTATGAATGAGATCCAAACAGAATCTAGTTTTAAAATTTTAACTATCAAAGCAACAAAAGAAGAAGGAGGACAATATGTCCACAGCAACTGAAACAAAATCGGAAAGATTGCCATTTAAAGTGAAGGATATCTCTCTTGCGGAATGGGGAAGAGAAGAGATCATTTTGGCAGAAAAAGAAATGCCGGGCCTTATGGCTCTTCGTAAAGAATTCGGAACTTCTAAACCACTCAAAGGTGCTAGAATTTGTGGATCTCTACACATGACAATCCAAACAGCGGTTCTAATTGAAACCTTGGCTGCATTAGGTGCTGACATTCGTTGGTCCTCTTGTAACATTTTTTCAACACAAGACCATGCGGCAGCTGCCATTGCAAAAGCAGGAATTCCTGTATTTGCTTGGAAAGGTGAAACTGAAGAAGAATACTGGTGGTGTATTGAACAAACATTATTTTTTGACGGCGGAAAAGGACCAAACATGATCCTTGATGACGGTCATGATTTAACTCATTACATTCACGAAAAATACCCACAACTACTTGTAGACATCAAAGGTGTTTCTGAAGAAACAACTACAGGTGTAATTGCACTTCATAAAAAATTGAAAGCGGGAACTCTTAAAATCCCTGCAATCAATGTAAACGATTCAGTAACAAAATCAAAATTTGATAACCTCTACGGTTGCCGTGAATCACTTGCTGATGGAATCAAACGTGCAACTGACGTAATGCTTGCTGGTAAAGTGGCACTTGTTTGTGGATACGGTGATGTGGGAAAAGGTTCTGCTGCTTCACTTCGTAACTTTGGTGCACGTGTGATTGTAACAGAAATCGACCCAATCTGCGCTCTCCAAGCTGTGATGGAAGGTTACCAAGTTCTTCGTGTTGAAGATGTGATTGAAAATGCAGATATCATTGTAACTGCAACTGGAAATGATGATATCATTTCACTTGAAAACATGAAAGCGATGAAAGACGGTGCGATTCTTTGTAACATTGGTCACTTTGATACAGAAATTCAAATGTCTCGTTTGAACGCTGAAAAAGGTGTAATCAAAAAAGAAATCAAACCACAGGTTGATAAATACACTTTCCCTAATGGAAGATCGATCATCGTTCTTGCAGAAGGTCGTTTGGTAAACCTTGGTTGTGCTACTGGTCACCCATCTTTTGTAATGTCTAGTTCATTCACTAACCAAGTTTTGGCTCAAATTGAACTTTACACAACTAAATATGAGTTAGGTGTTTACCGCCTTCCAAAACATTTAGATGAGAAGGTAGCGGCACTTCACTTAGAGCAGTTAGGAGTTCGTTTGACAAAATTGACTCAAAAACAAGCTGATTATATCAGTGTTCCACTTGAAGGTCCTTACAAACCTGATCACTACCGATACTAAAAAAAATCGCCCTTTTTGGAAAAACCAAAAGGGGCAATGGAGTTTCTCATGGCTTATGTTGTAACTGAAATTTGCGTTGATTGTAAATACACAAGTTGTGCAGCAGTTTGTCCGGTGGAAGCTTTTCATGAAGCTCCGGACACCCTGTATATCGATCCGGACACTTGTATTGATTGTAATGCTTGTCAATATGAATGTCCAATTGATGCAATTTTCCCGGACTATGATGTCCCGGAAAAACACAAACCTTCTATTGAAGTTAATGCGAAAGAAGCAACCAAATTCCCTGTCATAGTCACTACAAAACCACCGCTTAAAGGTGCAAAGTGTTCTGACTCGAGTAAATAAAAGTTTTTTAGGGTATATGGCTTCGGTCGTATACCCTTTTGTTATACATTAATATAATTATATGAAATTTGAATATACCAACCCATCTTCTAAATCCCTTTTAAAACTGATCAACGAGAGGATTCTCGTTTTAGATGGTGCTATGGGTACCATGATACAAAGACATTCTCTGGAAGAAGATGACTTCCGTGGAGATCGTTTTAAGAATTGGCCTTGTTCCATTAAAGGGAATAACGATGTTTTGGCGATCACACGTCCCGATATCATTGAGTCTGTCCACTTGGAATACTTAGAAGCTGGTGCCGATATCATCGAAACCAATACATTTAGTTCAAACATAGTATCCCAGGCCGACTATCAGATGGAATCGGCGGTGAGAGATCTAAACTTAGCGGCTGTCGCTTGTGCCAAAAATGCAGTGGCCAAATACAAAGAAAAAACAGGAAAAACGGATGTGTTCATTGCCGGATCCATTGGGCCGACGGTAAAAACAGCTTCTCTTTCTCCCGATGTCAACAATCCTGCATTTCGTGCTGTCACCTTTGATGAGTTAGTGGATTGTTTTTATGAGCAAGTATCGGCACTTCTAGATGGAGGTGTGGATTTACTTTTACCAGAAACTAACATTGATACTTTGAATCTCAAAGCTTGTATTTACGCGATTGAGAAGGTATTTGAAGAACGCAAAATTCGTATCCCTGTTGTCCTCTCTGTAACCATTACCGATGCCTCTGGTAGAACCCTTTCTGGTCAAACAGGGGAAGCTTTTTATGTTTCCATCAAACACGCTAAGGCACTTGCTGTCGGAATCAATTGTGCGTTAGGTGCGGGGGAGATGCGGCCTTATATTGAGGAACTTTCTCGCGTCGCTGATTGTTACGTATCTTGTTATCCGAATGCTGGTCTTCCCAATGCCTTTGGTGGTTATGATCAAACCCCAGAAGAGTTTGGTGGTTGGATGAAAAACTTTGCCGAAGCAGGGTTTTTAAATATTGTTGGTGGTTGTTGTGGTACAACACCTGACCACATTCGAGCAGCCAAAGAAGCAGTTGCCACAATCGCTCCTCGTGTTTTAAAAGAACAACCTAAACTGAGCACTTTTGCTGGTCTTGAACCTTTGAAACTTACCAAAGACCAAGGGTTTGTCAATGTGGGGGAACGAAACAACGTAACTGGATCTCCTAAATTCAAAAAACTTATCTTAGATGGGAATTTTGAAGAAGCAGTGCAAGTGGCTTTACAACAAGTCCAAGCCGGTGCCAATATCATCGACATCAACTTTGATGAAGCTCTCCTCGATGGCGAAGCATCGATGACTAAGTTCTTAAATTTGATTGCAGGAGAACCAGACATTGCACGAGTTCCGTTTATGGTGGATTCTTCTAAGTGGTCTGTATTACTCGCGGGTTTGAAATGTATTCAAGGAAAACCAATTGTGAACTCCATCTCTCTCAAAGAAGGGGAAGAAGTTTTCCTAAGTCATGCTCGTACCATCCAAAGATTTGGAGCAGCTGCCATTGTGATGGCTTTCGACGAACAGGGACAGGCGGCAACCAAAGAAGACAAAGTTCGAATTTGCAAACGAGCCTATGACCTTCTAGTTGAAAGGTTAGATTTTGATCCAACGGATATTATCTTTGATCCAAACATCCTCACTGTAGGTACGGGAATTGAAGAACATAATAATTATGCTATGGACTTTATTGAAGCCACTCGTGAGATCAAACAAATCTGTCCTGGTGCTAAAGTCTCAGGTGGTCTCAGTAATATTTCTTTTTCGTTTCGCGGAAACAATCCTGTTCGTGAAGCCATGCATTCTGTATTTTTATACCACGCCATCCAAGCGGGAATGGACATGGCCATTGTTAATGCAGGGATGTTAGAAGTTTACGAACAAATTCCTAAAGACTTATTGGAACTTGTGGAAGATGTTCTCCTCAATCGTCGTCCCGATGCCACAGAACGTTTGATTGATGCGGCTGCTAGTTTTCACGGGGAAGCTAAGGTGCAGAAAAAAGACGATGTGTGGAGAAGTGGATCTGTTGAAGAACGACTAACGCACGCTCTAGTCAAAGGAATTGATGAATTTGTAACCCAAGATACGGAAGAAGCTCGCACTAGTTTTGCTAGACCTTTGGAAGTGATTGAAGGGCCACTTATGAATGGAATGAAAGTGGTAGGGGAACTATTTGGTGCCGGAAAGATGTTCCTTCCGCAAGTTGTAAAAAGTGCACGGGTGATGAAAAAAGCAGTGGCCTACTTACTTCCCTTTATGGAAGAAGAAAAACGAAATCAAAAGGACGAAAGTAAACAAGCCAAATTCCTCATTGCAACGGTGAAGGGGGATGTTCACGATATCGGAAAAAATATTGTGGGGGTGGTTCTTGCATGTAACAACTATGAGGTGATTGACCTTGGAGTCATGGTACCTTGTGAAAAGATTTTAGAAACCGCTAAAAAAGAAAACGTATCTGCCATTGGTCTTTCAGGTCTTATCACCCCATCACTTGATGAAATGGTATATGTAGCCAAAGAAATGGAACGACAAGGATTTCAAGTCCCACTCCTCATTGGTGGGGCTACGACATCGCCAGCACATACTGCGGTAAAAATTGCCGAACAGTATTCGAAGCCAGTCCTTCATGTGATGGATGCTTCCCGTGTTGTGAATGTGATGAATAGTGCACTAAATCCACAAACTGCTGTGGATTATGCAAAACAGGTAGTTGAAGAACAATCTAGAATCCGAGAAGAATTTTATTCGAGGGAAAATGAAAGAAACATCCTTCCCATTCAGGATGCAATACAAAACAAATTCCATGCGGATTGGGATTCATATACCCCACCAAAACCAAGTTTTACGGGAGTTCAAAAAATTGAAGATGTACGTTTACAAGACCTACTTCCTTTTATCGATTGGTCTCCTTTCTTTTTGGCTTGGGAATTAAAAGGCCGGTACCCTCAAATCCTAAAAGATCCGGTGATTGGTAAAGAAGCTACTTCGCTTTACAATGATGCACAAATCATTTTAAAGGAAATGTTGGAAAACCCAACTCTCAAACCAAGAGCTGTTGTCGGAATGTTCCCTGCGGTTTCTCATGGGGAAGTGGTAGAAATTTTTGAAGATGATGGAAAAACCAAATCTTTGGGAACATATCCAATGTTACGCCAACAGACGGTCAAAATGACAAATCAACCAAACTACAGTTTGGCGGACTTTATCGCACCAAAAGATAAAAAGAAAAATGACTATATTGGATATTTTGCGGTAACGGCAGGTCATGGCATCGAAGAATTAGCAAGGACCTACGAAGCCAAACAAGATGATTACAATGCTATTTTGGTAAAAGCACTTGCTGACCGATTTGCAGAAGCTTTCGCAGAATACATGCACCATAGAATGCGGGAAGAATGGGGATTTGGAAAAGATGAAAATCTAACTAAAGAAGACCTGATTCGTGAAAAATATCGTGGGATTCGTCCAGCACCTGGGTATCCCGCTTGTCCGGATCATACGGAAAAAAAGAAAATTTGGAAACTTTTGGATGTAGAAAAAAATGCAGGAATCCAACTCACCGAATCCTGTGCGATGTGGCCGGCAAGTAGTGTGAGTGGGTATTATTTCTCACATCCGGAATCTCGTTATTTTGCGATTGGTAAAATCAACGAAGACCAAGTGCAAAATTATTCTAAGGACAAAGAGATGGAAAAAGCAGAAGTGGAACGTTGGTTGTCACCCATTCTGAACTATGATCCATCCCGTAAGTCTAAATCTTAAAGAGTTAGTTTAAGACTAGATAGGGGGATCAGGTGAGTTTCATTCAAAACAATCACAACCATGGATGGAAGTCTGTCACCAAAGGAAAGCTTGGTGATGGATTTTCTTTCCATTCCAAACTTGCGACTTGGTTACAGGATTATACCAATATCCCCAAAGAAACGGAACTGGAAATTTTAGAAGTGAGTTGTGGGGAAACTAGTTGTCCGACAGAAGAAACAATGATTGTTTGGAAAGACCATGAATTTCGAATCTCCCGGAAAAAAGAAATGATTTCTAAAATGGATGTGGATTTATCTTGGAAACGATTTTTGAGTAAAACATAATCTAGAATTTAATTCCTTAAGGTGGCGGTGTATGTTGCGACTCCCGATTGTGTTTTACTTATTAATTATATGTTGCCTTAGTTTCCTGCCAAAATCCTTATCTGCAAAAAACTGTCTTGTTCGCGGAAATAAATCTTTTTGCGAAGGGGATCGTGTTGTTTATCCTTATCCAAAGTCAGAGAGTCAATACTACGGGGTGATTGAAAAGGTAGATCCGGAGATCAGAAACGGGAACCACAAAGGGATTCGTTGGATTCGCCTTGATGATGGATCGATTTTAACGGATGAGATGGGATATCATACTTACTTTCATCTTGCTGATTTACAAGAATGTGCCGTTTTTTCAGGTCAGAAAGTTTGTGTGGGCGAAACAGTTCCTGTAATGGGATATTCCGGGAATGGCGGAAATTTTGGTTTTATGAAGGTCATCGCCATTGCGCCAGAAATGTTTGGAAAAGGTTACGAACTGTACGGCCCAACAAAAGACTGGTATGGAAAAACCGTTTTGATTCAAGCAAGCGAAGTCCCAATTGTTAATGGAATTGTTCCAAAATTTCCTGAACTTCAATTTGGAGATTCTTTCCCAAATGCCTACGGTAAAAAAGAAAAAATAATTCTATTCGATCCGGAAGATAAAAATTATGCATTGGAGTCCGAAGGAACGAATCACTTAGTTTGGTATAAAGAAAATGAATTAAGAATTCGATACAACCAGATCAAAGAATATCCAATTCAGTGGGAAAAGGTCCTTGAAGAAATCACCGATTGTTATACAAATTCATGTGCTAAAGACGTTTTACGTTGGCGGGCGAATTTGTATTTATCTTCAGAATGCGAAAATAAGGTTTTTGGTTATAAAAAATCTTCTACTCGGGACACTACTTTTGAAATAGAGGATTTTGAATCTAGTTTTGAGTTTCTTAAATATGTTGGTTCTCATCATATGGGCGGAGATATGTTCTGGCCCATTCCTCGGAAAAAAACCAAAGCATTCGTGAAAGCAAAAACAATCTGTGTTTCAACAGAGACTAAGGAAAAATAAATTTATGAATGCTCAAATTCAGTTTTTAAAAAACAATCCTAAATATATTTTTTTAATGGATGGTCTTGGTGCCATACTTTCGGGAGTTTTGTTATCTCTCGTTTTACCTATGTTTGTGGATTCACTCGGGATGCCAATAAATACCCTTTATACTCTCGCAATTCTTCCCTTTATCTATGCCGTTTACTCTTTGTTATGTTATTTTTTAAATCCGTTCCAGTGGAAGTTTTATCTACGTGTGATTGCGACCGCAAACTTTTTGTATTGTGTGTTCACAATGGTATATCTGGTTTTGAACTTAGAACAAACCACAGTGATTTGTGAAATTTATTTTGTTTTGGAAATGATTGTGGTGGTTAGTTTGGCTAGTTTCGAGTGGAAACTAACTAGTTAGAATGTGACGTTGGGGCCACAGGCATATAATACTTAAGACCTAGGTTCCCTTGGATCTCAGGTGCCCAAAGTTCATCCAAAGTACGACCTGCTTCCCTTGCGTTGATCGGAACACGAACCATACCTTCAAAAGTTAAGTTACTATTTGAAATACTGATACCGGGTGTTACGTAAATCTGTCTACCAACGAAGTTGGTTCTCGAAGGTTCTTGGGCCCGGATGGAAGAGTTGAATCTATTGGCATACTCAGAAGAATCAAATCTATGTAGTTCGGAGAGTTGTAAAAATAATTCCCAACGAGAGTTTTTGATAAAGGAAAATAGATTTCGATTGAGTCTGTACTTGATTCGTACTTTAGACTCCGCAACATCTACATAACCGGAACCACCTTGGTTCATCGACATACCCATACTGAGTCCTAAATCAAAGGTAAATCCATTGCGATAATACACGTATGTAACATTGGGTTGGTAAGAAAGCATAGCCGAATTCATTCTTTCCGGCCTAACATCAAAGTTACCTTCTGGATTGCGGTATGGGTTCGTTGTGGAAAAAGGAATGACGGAAGAAAAAATTTGAATCCCAGCAATTGGATCATCCGATTTGGGAAGTTTGCCGTCATAACCGAGTTCCAGTTCCTTAGGAAATCGAAATGGGATGAGGATCGCCAAATTACCGTTATGTGTTCCGCCGACTTGGAATAAAGAGGCTCGTGGGTCTGAAAAGGAATAACTGGAGAAGAAGGGTAGACCTTGTGCCAAAAGACTGTAACTCGCGATCGAAGCGAGGATGGTAAGTAATACTGTCTTTTTAAGCATCTAAAAGCATTTCTGCCTGTTTTTCCTTAGTTTGGCAATGAAATTTGCTTTCTTCTCTCTCTTTTTTTGTTATAAGTTTGATCAATGAATGAAAACGATACCAAGGTTGAACAATTTGGTCCCTGCACCATTCCAAACCCAGCTGGGTATGACTATTGGACGGAAGACAACTCCGTCGTTCTATTCCAAACGATATTTTCCGGCCCTGCCGACGCTAAAAAAACCATAGAAACCAGTCCTGTATTCTTTGAACAAGCTGGCCCCAAAGAAAACATTTACTTCCGTCCAGAGGAAGTCACGGCAGGCATTGTCACTTGTGGGGGACTCTGCCCTGGAATCAATGATGTCATTCGTGCTCTTGTGATGGAGCTCCATTACCGGTACAAAGTGCCCCGTATTTTAGGTTTTCCTTTTGGTTATGAAGGCCTTGTGAAAAAATTTGGACATAGGCCCGTGGAACTCACTCCAGATAAGGTTGCCCATATCATGAACTTCGGTGGTTCCATTCTTGGATCATCGCGAGGGAACCAAAATATTGGAGATATGGTGGATACATTATTTCTCTATGGGGTGAAGATGTTGTTTTGTATTGGCGGAGACGGGACCTTACGTGGGGCCCAGGCCATTCAAGAAGAAGTAAGAAAACGCAAAGAAGACATCGCCATTGTAGGAATTCCCAAAACCATTGATAACGATATCAACTATGTCCAAAAAACCTTTGGATTCTCGACTGCTTTTAGTAAGGCGGTAGAAGCTGTTAATTGTGCTCATGAAGAAGCGAAAGGGGCTCCCAGTGGAGTCGGACTTGTGAAACTTATGGGTCGTCATTCTGGTTTCATTGCTGTAAATTCGGCTCTCGCATCTAAAAATGTAAATTTTGTCCTCATTCCAGAACTTGATTTTGATTTAGAAGGAGAAGGTGCTTTTTTAACCGTTTTGAAAGAACGGGTGCAAAAACGTGGTCATGCCGTTGTGATTTTGGCAGAAGGGGCAGGGCAGAAGTTTTTTGAAGACAAAGGAGAAAAAGACCAGTCGGGTAACAAGAAGTTGGCGGACATTGGGATTTTTATCAAAGATAAAATCACCGATTACTTCAAAAAAGAAGGTGTGACTCTAAATCTAAA
This sequence comes from Leptospira perdikensis, assembly GCF_004769575.1. NCBI lineage: Bacteria > Pseudomonadati > Spirochaetota > Leptospiria > Leptospirales > Leptospiraceae > Leptospira > Leptospira perdikensis. Next base: position 110,275 of record NZ_RQGA01000007.1, read on the forward strand.
ATACATCGATCCCAGTTATATCATTCGTTCTGTTCCTGCCAATGCCGAAGATTCCGTATTCTGTGGATTTCTAGCACAAAATGCAGTCCATGCTGCTTTTGCCGGTAGGACAGGTTGTGTGGTAGGGATTTGGAACAACGTGTTTACGGTGATGCCAATTTCCCTTGCGATTGCGGAGAGAAAGGTATTACGTCCGGAGAGGAGTACTCTTTGGCGGGCACTCCTTGCCTCGACAGGCCAACCCAATTCAATGAAAGCGAAAGGCTGATCTTTAGGATCAGCTATTTTCTACTTTTTTCTGGAACTTGAGGATATTGTCTCGGATTTCTTCTTCTTTTTGGTGGAGTTCTTTTAAAAACTCAGTGTCCAAAATCATTTCCGGTTTTTTGATGAATTTACTTTCATCATAGTTATCAATTTCATATAACAGATCTTCAATGTTGGACTCTACTTTGACCAAACTTTGAATGGATTCCACTACCTTTTTATTTACAAATAGGATTTCTTTAAATCGTAAAATGTAATGTTGGAATCTGTTTTCGCGGATCATGGCTTGGCGTTGCATTTCACGCACCACTTCGCGTTCTTTTAAAACTTCTTTTTTTTCCACAAGGATTTGATTTTTAAAAATACGAATTAGATTTTCTGTTTCTAATTTATAATTTTCAAAACTGCTGTTGTGATTGTTTTGTAAGTCTTCCATTTGTTTGCGAAATTCTTTTTCTCGCAAACGATCTTGTTCTTTTCGAAGTTTGTCAGATGTTTGTAGCGCGTTTTTAACACGTGTTTCGATGACAGCATCTAACATGGCTTTGTGCAGTTTGTCCAATCGAAAGAACACTGCTATGGCATATAGAATGCGTTTCATAAAAACTCCTTATTATTAGTTTAGACGAATAATAAAGAGAGAAAGGTCATCATGAGGTTCCGCTTCTCCCACAAATTCACTGACTTTTTGTAAAATTGCCTGCCTGATCACTTCTGGAGGATCGTTGATATGAGATAAGATTACAGACTCTAATCTTTCTTCCGAAAAAAGTTCCTCTTTCATATTCATGGCTTCTGTCACACCATCGGTGTAAAGTACCAATAAATCACCTGGTAAATAACTCACAGTATGTTCGGAGAACTCACAATTTCCGATACCCATCGGTTGGCCTTTCCCTGAAAGGTGTTGGATTTTATGGTGTTTTTTACGATAGATGATTTGTAAATTATGACCTGCAGAAGAATACATTAATTCTTTTTTAGTCATATTGATTCGTACAAGCATCGCCGTCACAAACATAAGGAATCCAGATTTGTCTTGTAAAACATTGTTGGCGTTGAAGAGAGCTTCACTTGTGGATGTGGTTTTTGAAACTTCTTGTTGCAAGACCGTTTTCGAAAATTCCATAAAAAGTGCGGCTGGAGTTCCTTTCCCTGACACATCGGCAATGATCACTGAAACTTCATCTTTTCCGTGAACCACCATATCATAAAAGTCTCCCCCAATTTCTCGTGAGGCTTGGTAGTAGGTATCAAATTCTAATAGTGAATATTGTTTTGGGATGATGGGGAGTGAATGTTTTTGAATCATCGCCGCCACTTGCATGTCGCGGTCTATGTTTTTCAAACGTTCACTTTGTATCTTTACTTGTAAGGCAGTGTAGGCTTCTCCAACTTGGTTGGTAAGTGTTCGTAAAATCCGAATGTCCATTTCATCGAACCTTGTTCGAGATGTTTTATCGGAAACCACTAGAGAACCTAACCATTCTTTGTTTTTCAGAATGGGGAAAAGAATCATACTATGTTGGAATAGACCTTTGTGAGTGAGTTGAATCCCTTGAGGTGAGTTTGCGGTTATGATTTTATACCCTTTGAACATCCAATCAGATTTATCAGCAAATAATAAAACTTCTACATCTTCGTCGTGGATTTGGTCAGAAAACCCTTTGGATTTCGTTCGAGGTAAACCTTTTTTTTCAATCTTTTCAAAATGAAGTGAAACTCGATCTACCTGTAAAACTTCGGAAATGGTTTTGACTGCTAGGTCCATAAATTCATCCGAACTTTGGATATTGGCAAGTGCTTGGGAAATTTGAAACAAACCATTCAGTTCGTTTGCACGTAGATTGAGGCTATCAATGAGAAGACGATTTTTTACAGCAATGGCCGCAAGGTTAGAAAGGTACTTTAGGATTTTGATATCGTTGTTATTAAATTCTCGATTGTCGAGAGAGTTCACAGCCTCGAGTACACCTTGTACTTCCCCTTGGGCGATCATGGGAACACAGAGTAGGTTTCTTGTGACATAGCCAACTTTTTGGTCGATCGCTTTGAAGATCCTGGGATCGTTTGCAGCATCGTTGACAATTTCTGGTTTGAGGGTTTCGAGTACCATTCCCGCAATCCCTTTTCCCCTGGGGACTGTTAGGTGGGCAAGCGATTCTTCTTTTAAACCGCTGGTTGTATTAAAAACTAACTGATCATTTTCTTTATCGTAAAGGAGCAGGGAAGAACCTTCAGTTTGTAAAACATCCCGAGTAATCCCCATAATTTCACTTAAGAGTGTATCCAAATCTTCATGAGAATTGATCCGGCTGGTAATGTCTGAAATCAGACCTAATGTCAGTAATTTAGTAGGCATCCGAATCTATCCTTGTTCGATCAAACTTCCAATCCCTTGGTTGGTTAAAATTTCAATTAAGACGGAATGAGCAACTCGTCCGTCGATGATGTGGGCTCTTTTGACACCGGAGTCAATGGCTCTCAAACAACATTCTACTTTTGGTATCATGCCACCGGAGATCTGTCCAGTTTTTATATACCCGTGAATGTCTGCTTTTTTGAGACCTGTTACCAATTGCCCATCAATTAGGATGCCGGGGGTGTCAGTGAGTAAAATCAGTTTATCCGCATGCAGGGCTTCGGCAATGGCTCCAGCCATAGTGTCTGCATTGATATTTAAAGTTTGTCCTTCTTTGGACATGGCAACAGGTGAGATGATGGGGATAAAACCTTCACGTTGTAAGGTGAGTAAAATATTGGGATCTACTTCCGTCACTTCTCCCACAAGGCCTAAGTCTACCTTTTGCACCTTACCATCTTCGGCTTCCACTTCCATTAGGTATTTTTCTGCGATGGCAAGCCCACCATCTTTGCCCGATAGACCCACTGGTTTCCCCCCTTTTTCTTGGATGAGAGAAACAATTTGTTTGTTCACTTTTCCAGTGAGAACCATTTCCACCACTTCCATTGTGGGTTCATCGGTGACCCTGTGCCCGCGAATGAACTGAGTATTCAGGTTGAGAGACTTGATAAGAGCATTGATTTCAGGTCCACCACCGTGAACCACAACAGGATTGATCCCTAAATATTTGAGGAGTACAATATCTTCAGCAAAAGATGCTTTTAATTCTTCTTCCACCATGGCAGCCCCGCCATATTTGATGACAATGGTTTTCCCGGAATATTTGATCAAATAGGGAAGAGCTTCCAAGATATGATTGATTTTTTCAGAATGGTGGTTCATAAAAGTCCTCATTTATGATAATGAAATTTAAAGCCGCCGCAGTGCAAGTCACAAGTACAGCAAGAGTCTCAAATAACCTAACTAAGTGTAGGCAACTTGTGGAAGAGGCGGCAAGTGCCGGTGCCAAAGTCATTGGACTTCCTGAAAACTTTTCTTTTATGGGAACAGAATCCGAGAAAAAAAATCTCCTTGGTCAAATTGAAGAAGAAACAAACGCTTTTTTACAAGAAACGTCAAAAGATCTGGGAATCTTTCTACTCGGCGGAGGTTTTCCAACCAAGGCACCTACAGGAAAGGTTTATAACACAGCTGTCATTACAAATCCAGAAGGAAAGGAAATCTTTCGTTATCATAAGGCTCATTTATTCAATGCAGTGGTTGGTGACGGATTCAATTATAGTGAGTCCAACTCTACAGAAAGTGGGGGCAAAGTTCCCGATGTCATTCAAACCGAATACGGTAAAATTTCTTCTGCAATTTGTTACGATATCCGGTTTCCAGAACTCTTTCGTAGCCTTTCCGAGAAAGGAGTGGAACTTTGTTTTTTACCGGCAGCTTTCACGGTTCCTACAGGGGAGGCACATTGGCATGTGCTTCTTCGTGCTCGTGCGATCGAAAATTTTATGTATGTTTTAGCACCCGGACAAACCGGAACTCACGACCCACATGGGAATCGTAAAACCTTCGGACATTCACTCATCATTTCGCCTTGGGGAGAAATTTTAGATGAGATAGACAAAGAAGAAGGTTTCGCTATTGCTGATATCGACTTACAAAAGTTAAACGAAATTCGAAACCAATTACCAAGCTTAAACCATCGTTTGTTCTAGAAATGATGATCTAGACCCAATCATTCAGTCATGTAAAGAAAGATTTTCTATTACATTGATTTTGATCTTTTCTAAAAAAAAGATTTTTTCGTGGAAGAAGAAACCTTTTTCATGAGAATAAAATCTTTCATTACTTTCTCTGCTGCTTTTTGTTTTTCCATATGTACAAAGTGTCCACACTCTGAAAATAAAACTGCTTTGACATGGGGTGTGGTTCTTTCTAGTTCCATTACATCCTTTCCTGGAATGACTGGATCTTCTTCTCCCCGCATGATAAGGGTGGGTACGCGGTTTCCAAATACAATGGGTCTGATGTCGGTTCTATCTAACATCTCGAGGATCATCAGGATATACCTTGGGTTCAAACATTCAAATTGAGGATTGTAATCTTTTAGGAATTGTTTGATATCTTCTCTTGCATGGAAAGCAGAAGAATCATAAACCCCGTAGGAAAATCCAATTTGTAAGGCTTTCGGTAGAGACTTACCCACTTTAAACCCAAAGTCAAAAAAACTTCCTAAATTAGCACGAAGTCCTACCACACCGATTTTCAAAATCCCAGGGATGGGGCCATGGACAAAAGGTGCGATGGAAATGACTTGTTTGATCCGTTGTGGGAATAAGGAAGCGATGGCAAGGACAGCCATCCCACCTGTGGAATGACCAACGAGTGTAATGTCCTTTTCTCCTGCGGATGCCCAAATTCCTTGAGCTTGTGTTTCTAAAAAGTCTTGGAGGGTGAGTCCTTTTTTTTGATCAAAAATTTCCGCAGGATAATGCCCGACTAAGTCTAGTTCGATGACATCTCCAAACTGACGAAAAAAAGGAATGTTGAGGCCCCAATACCCTGCCGCCGAACACCAACCTCCGATGAGAACAATCGTCTCTTTGGCTTTGGGATTGAGCGACTTATGTTTAACGTAAGTGAGTCTATGATTTTTCCAATTATATATTTGTCTTTCTGACATAAGATCCTCTAGTCTTCAATGATACGGGGAAAAGAACTTAGAATTTTTGTTACCACTTCGTAGTTAATGGTTCCCGTCCAAGCGGCATGGTCATCTGCGGAAATCATTTCATTTCCTGACTTACCTAGAATCACCACATCGTCTCCTAGTTTTGCGTCAGGAATATGAGTGATGTCAAGCATTGTCATGTTCATACAAATTCTTCCTAAAATTTTAGCCCGTTCGCCATGTACCAACATGTATCCATGATTCGAAAGTTTCCGATCAAGCCCCTCATAGTATCCGACGGGAACAACTGCTAATTTCGTATCGTGAGTGGTTTTATAAGTGGATCCATATCCAATAAATGTACCTTGGTTTAGGTTTTGGATGTGTTGGATTTGTGTTTTCCAACTGAGTGCTGGTTTTAACATCCCCACATCTTTTTTCATAAGAGATAAAGAGAGTTTTGTTTCTAAACTCGGCCAAAGTCCGTAGAGAGAAATTCCAACTCGAACCAAATCCATTCTTGCTTCTGAAAATAACATTGCCGAAGCAGACGAAGCACAATGGCAAATCAGGTCAATAAACCCGTGTTTAGCGAAGGTATCAATGGTGTCTTGAAACCTTCCCAATTGTAACATAGAATAACTATGTTCTGTAAAATCTTCTGTGCTCGCAAAGTGGGTGGCAATCCCTGAGAGCGGAAGTTTCTTTTCAAAAATTTCTTTGGCAAGGACTTCTGCATCACTGGTAGGGATCCCAAGTCTCGACATTCCTGTATCCACTTTCAAATGAATTTTGGGAGTAGGGGAAAGTTTGGATAAAATTTCAATTTCTTCAATGCGAGAGACCATCACCCAAAAATTTTCATCGGCTAAAGATTCCTTTCTTTCTTTTAGGTCGGGAATACTTCCCATAATGAGGATGGTGGCTTTGGTAAATACACGGCGAATGGATAGAGCTTCTTCTAAAGAGTTAACACCCAAATAGTCAGCACCGGCATCGAGGGCGATCGAGGCGGTAGCAAGTAACCCATGCCCATAAGCGTTGGATTTGATAATGGCAGTAAACTTGGTTTTTGGTCCGATCAGTTTGCGAAATAGGGCGATATTATGGCTAAACGCCGAACGAGAGAGGTAAATTCGTGAAGAGAGCACGGTCCCATTTTTTTTTACTTTTCTCTTCTGTCGCTTCAGATATTTCTATTTTTGAATGCTTCCTAATCACTCTGAACTTCCGTCCTTCCCACCTTTTGCAAACTGGAAAGGGATCTCCCAGTACTTTCCCGTCCAATCCGATTCCGTTTGGTTGAATTATTGTGGGACTACTCCGGTCTCCACCTACGCTATCGAGATGATGAATCTCTATTTTCAAGAATATTCTAGGTTTGGAATCTTTGCCCCGAGTTTTGCTGAACCGACGATCAAAGCTGCCATCCGAAAATACATCGCAGAAATTTTGCATTGTGATCCATCTGAAATTGGGATTGTACATAACACGAGTGAGGGGATCAATCTTTATTCCCATAGCATTCAGATTCCCAAAGGAAAACGAATTTTAGTTCTGGAAAATGAATATCCGAGTAATGTATATCCTTGGGAACATTGGAAAGAAAAGGGGGTTGGTTTAGAATTTATTCCTGTGGGTAAAACTCCCGACGAGTTTTTAACCAACCTCAAAAATGAATTAGAAAAAGGGGACGTACATATTCTTAGCCTATCGCCTGTTCATTGGTGCACGGGTGTGGCATTTGATATGGATGTTGTTTCCAAACTTTGCGAAACCAATCATACCAAACTTGTGATCGATGGAAGCCAAGCGGTAGGCCATATTGACCTTGATTTTGGAAAAACAAAAGTGGCTTTTTGCGCCTTTGCTGCTTGGAAGTGGTTACTGGGACCTCTCGGGCTTGGAGTTGTATACTTATCCAAAGAAGAATCCAATGGATTCAAACTTATTTTCAAAGGCCAAGCTAGTGTTGTGAACGACTCCAGTTATTTTCCTTACAGAAACGAATGGAAACCAGCAGCCGACCAATTTGAACAAAGTACAATCAACTTCAATGATTGGATTTATTTTTATGCATCATTAAAGATGTTGTCGACTCTTGGGTTTTCTCGGGTGAGGGAAAGGATTTATGAAGTGGCGGGAATGTTTAAAGACGCTCTGCACGACTTAGGTTTTACTTTAGAATCTGATTCTTTTCCCAATGTGAAGACAGGAATTCTTGCCATCAATGGTCATAAAGATCCTTCCAAGTTCCAACCAGAAGCCATCCAGGCCTTTTTAAAACAAAGGAAAATTACTGCAGCCGTACGATTGGGACGACTCCGAATGGCTCCTCATATTGCGATTGAAGAAGAACATGTGGCCCGAGTGAAAGTTGCCTTAGAAGAATACTTAAAACAAAATTAAGTAGGGAGCTAATCCATTATATGGTCACAAAAATTTTGAAGCTGATTGTGAATGCGTTTCCGCTCGTCCTTCTTGTCGTTGCAGGTGTTGGATTTTTATATCCAGAAAAGATCATTTGGTTTAAGGGGCCTTGGATCACTTATAGTCTTGGTGCCATTATGCTTGGGATGGGTTTGACCCTAGAGGCCGAGGATTTCATTCGAATTTTAAAACAACCAAAACCCATTCTCATTGGAACTGTTTTACAATATACCATCATGCCTATCCTTGGATTTTCATTGGGATATCTCTTTCAATTGCCTGAAGCATACGCCGTCGGACTCATCCTTGTCTCTTGTTGTCCTGGTGGTACAGCATCCAATGTCATTACCTTTCTATCAAAGGCGGACGTTCCTTTGAGTGTGACTCTCACATCTGTGTCTACTATCCTTGGAATTCTTATGACACCGTTTCTTGTAGCCCTATTGATTGGCAGTCGATTGGAGATTGATCGTTTGGGTCTTGTGATCACCACCTTCCAGGTAATTTTAGTTCCCGTTGCTCTTGGTCTTTTTTTAAAATCGCTTTTTCCGAAACTTACAAAAGAGATCCAGGAATTCTTTCCTGTTCTCTCCGTTTTGCTCATTGCGATGATTGTGGCTTCGATCATTGCCAGTGGGAAAGGAACCATCCTTAACTCAGACTTTCGTATCTTTTTTGCTGTGATCCTTCTGCATCTAGGTGGGTTTGGTCTTGGTGGAATTTTCAGTTGGTATTTGACAAAGAATACAAAGACCGCAAAAACCATCTCGATTGAAGTGGGGATGCAAAATTCTGGGTTGGGAGCTGTGCTTGCCAAGACCCATTTCCTAGATCCGAGCACCGCAATTCCTAGTGCATTATCGAGTTTGACTCATTCGCTTCTTGGGAGTTTATTTGCTACCTATTTCCGAAGGGAGTCAAAAAATCCCGCTATTGTCGATTGACTATATATGGGGTCGGTACGTCATGGCATAAATTATGAGAGAAATCATAAAACTAACCTGTGTCCCATGTGCGATACCTGGGCGGTCAAATTACTTCCAGACTAAAAATAAGAAGACAAAGTCGGAAAAACTTGTGACTAAAAAATATTGCAAATTTTGCAAATCACATACTGATCACAAGGAATCCAAAGTCTAAGGATTAAGATGCCGAAACCAGCTGCAAAATCTTCATCAGCAGAGAAGGGAGTGGACAAAAAGTTCATCGAAGAGGTGCGTGAGCTCCTCCAAGAGAAAAAAGAGTCCCTTCTCATCAAACTCAACCAATGGGAAGACACAAGTTCTCCTTCTGGATTGAAAGAGATGGGAGATATTGCAGACATTGCATCCGAACTCAATTCAGAAGCCTTAACTTCTGTTTTGACTGAAAATGAAATTGAAACTCTGCGTGAGATCGAACTTGCGTTAGAAAAAATTGAAAACGGAACCTACGGGATCTGCGAAGGAACTAAGAAAAAAATTCCGATCGCAAGACTCAAGGCCATTCCGTGGACAAGATTTACTGTAGAATTTGCAGAACAAATGGCGAAAAGCCGTAACCGTGCCGGTGGATACCGTATGGATTCGTTGTCTGCTTATCCTGCAACGGGAATGGACGTGGATTCTCTGGATTAAGGGAGTCCCCTTTATTCTTTCAAATAATTCCCTTTTTCCTCACTTACGATTTCTCCCGATTCCTTAAAATTTACAATTGATTCACTACGCCAGGCTCTAAACTCTTTCTATCGTGAGTTTTCTAGGCCGACTACGCTCTTTACCTTTTTCTGATCTCGTTTTCTTTTCCTTTTGTACCTTCTCTCTGTGGACCCTCCATCGGTATGTGGAACCGGTTCCCGGCACTCACTTCTTTCCCTCTTTTCTTTTACAATTTTCCTTTGGATTCTTTCCACAGCTTTACCAAAGGAAATGGGGAAGGATATTCACTGCACTTGGAGTGTTTACCTTTCTCAGGCTTCCCTTTTTATCGGGACTGCCGATGGTAGGATCCTATCAGCTTGTTGGTTTGTTTCTTGGTTCTATTCTTGGAATTTGGACGAGAGAAACCATCCTTGTTCTATTGGGAAGGAATGAAACGGCACTTCCCAAACAATCGGAACAAATTCTCACCGATTGGATGATTCGTAATCCCACGGGGAAATCGATCCTTCCCATTTGGTATTCGACTTACTTTGGTTTTGTTTTTTTTCTTTTTGTTTTAACCTTACTTTGTCTTTTACAATACCAAGGTCTTGGGTTGGTCACAGGACTTGGTATTCAGGAATATTTGTATTTTCCTTCTCTTTCTTCAAGAGAAGCTATGGGCCTTTCTTGTAAGATCTTAATTCCTATCTCTTTGGTTGTATTGTATTTGTTTTCTGAAGAAAGGTCTATGCCTACACCGTCTAAGGACAGTTTGTCGGAACAGTTGCGGTTTGGAATCTTCTTAGGGTTTGGCATCAATTTGTTTGTAATGACGATCCAATCCATTTGGAGTTTGGAATTTTTTTCGGAAGGAACTTTGGAAAGTGTGAAGGCAGGCCGAACTACAGGGCTCCTCCAAGATTCAGGTTCCGCCTCTTGGATTTTGCCTGTTCTTTCATCACTTTGGATCACGAAACTCATCACCAACTGGCGTAAGTCCAAAGAAAGATTCAGTCTGATTCTTGCCATTCTCTCTTTTCTTTTTGTGACTTGGCTTGGTTTGAAACAGGGGAAAGCATTTTGGGTGGTATGGACAATTTCCAGTGCCATTGGAATCATCCATCTAACAACCGATTTGTGGATTATCTCTATCACAAAAAAAAGAATCACAAGGGTAGTTTTGTATTTAATCCTACCTATTTTAGGTTTTTGTGCACTCTACGGACTTAGTTTTTTAAAAAAGGATTGGGATCTTGTTGAGTTATCTAAACGTTTTATGGTTGCACTCCCGGTTTGGAAACAAAATCCATATCTTGCTCTTCAAAGAATGGATCTTATGCGAACGGAGTTACTCACCATCTGTCTAGAAGGAATCAAAAATAATCTTTGGCTCGGGAATGGAATTGGATCTTTCCCACTCGCACTTCTTGACCCATTTCGGATTGGAACAAAAACTTCTATGGAGATGATCGACTTTCCACCTAACTTCTATTTGTGGGTGATACATGATTTAGGATTTTTAGGTTTGTTCGTTTTTTTGTTTTTTATCGGAATATTTTTATGGGAGAGAGGGCTTTGGAAACAAAGTTTACTTCTAATTTTGCCCTTTTTATTCGGAGTCCAGATCCAAAATTCTGATGGAGCTTTTCTGTGTTTTTATTTGGTTTTACTTGGAGAAAAAGGATCGGGGTATTCTCCCTCCTTTGACAAACTTAGGAAAACAATTTGGTTTTCCCCTTTACTCCTCATTCTTTCTGTAGGTCTTCCATTAAATTACGCACTGTTTTATTCCCAGAGGTATTGGGATTTGGGCATTGGATCGGAGTATCGTAAGATCCAATTAAAAGAATACCAATCAGCGGCAACTATTCCTCCAAGGTCACCTAATTTTGAATACGAGTTTCATGGAAAAGTATGGGAATGGAAACTTTCAGAGTTTGGGTCGGCAAGGTCTGGGCGAATTTTTTTAGAAACTACTGATAAAAGTCCAGTAGTAGAAGTTTTATTTTTAAATTCTGATCGAACTACCCTCAAACAAGAGTTATTTGCGGAATCAAAATATGGATATGTATGGTCGGGAGAATGCCCAAAGGGAGCCTCTTTTCTTCGGTTAAAGTCTAGATCTAAATTGGAATTTCGATTGCCCAGGTCTCAGTTTGACGGCAGCAACCGAATCCAATTCTAGATTTTTATACTAACCTTCGAATGTATAAATCCTTTGTGATTTTGGCGACGGTTTTTCCGTCTTCACCTACAACTTCGGTTTCATAGGTTCGAATGGTTTTTTTCTCTTTTTTTAAAAGTTCTTTTATATCCTCAAATTCAGAATTCGGGATATGGAAAGTTGCAGTGACCGTACCCTCTCCTGGTTTGACAAAGTCGATTTTTGCACCTTTGTCCCAAACCATATAATCTTTTCCTAAGTTCATCATTAGTAAAAACATAAAAAATGGATCACACATAGAGTAAAGAGAACCTCCAAAGTGAGTGCCCACATAATTCGTGTTTGATAGTATGAGTGGCATAGTAACAACCATTGTGTTTTCATCCACAAGTTTTGGCAGAATGTTGGCACCTTCATAAGGTTTGAACATACGAAAAGCTTGTTCAAATCCGTAAGTTTGTTCCAAAAAATTCCATAAGGGGTTTACTTTGTATTCTAGAAGAATATCTCTGTTTCTCATACGTCCAGATTGGAAAATATAGAATGACTGGTCTACTATTTCTTAAGTTCTTTTTGTTATACTATAAAAATTTATCCGTTGAGTTGTCATATTCGTTACTACATAGTTTGGTGATGGTGGGGTAGTCAATTTTCCCATTGGGTAATAGGGGAAGGGATTGGTTGGTAAGAATCACTTTTGGGATATGACTTTCTGGCATTTCCTTTCGTAATGTAGTAAAAATCTCAGCCGGAGTAAGGTTTGTGGAACTAAAAAGTGCAATAGTATCTCCAATGTCATCCTGAATGCTGACACAAATAAATTTTCCAGGCAATGAGAGCCCGAGAATTTCCGATTCAATTCTGTCTAAAGAAACTCTTTTTCCTTTGTGTTTGATGATTCGATCCTTTCTTCCAAAAAGATACCAACCGCGTTCGGACCAATTTCCTAAATCATTCGTCGCATAATATTCATTATGTGGTATATCGTATTGTGTCCATCCTTTTGTTTCCAATAAGAAGGATTTATGGGATAAAAATGGACTTTTGATCTGGAGTTCAGACTCTTCTGTGCCTTCCGCTGGAACTAATTTTATTTCCAGACCATTGAGGATTTGGAACCGGTTTTGCCGGAGTGGGTCTCGAAAACCCATGGCACCGGTTTCCGTCGAACCGTAGATTTCTAAAACAGAAAGGTCACCTCGGTCTCGGAGAGTTCTTGCGAGAGGTACGGGGAATTTCATTCCAGAAACTACTGCATTTTTTGGTAGTGAGTTCCCGGAATCCAAAGCCGTTTGTAATTGGGGAGAAGAGGTAATCCAAAGTTTGGCTGCAGTCGTCGGTGCCCCTAAGTTTACAGGAACCCCAAGTTGTTTCGGAATCAAATACCCCCATAGGAGTCCATAAAGATGGCAGAGGGGAACAGAAACAAATACGCCTTCCGTATTTTGAAAGAGGGATTTGATTTCGGTTTCTTTTGTCCAGTACTCGATTTCCGTTTCGATTTCTATCCATTCTTTCCAAACCATTTTTGGAATTCCCGTCGAACCAGAAGTGACAAGACAAAAGGAACGAGGTGAATTGAGAACGGGCAGTGGAAACTTGTGGAGATGATTTTCGAGTAAGGTCCCCCGCCATAAAGGATCCACGAGGATAGGATGATTGGTTTCTAAATCGAGTTCAAATTTTCCAGAAAGGAAATACTCTGCATCAGCAAATCGGAGGATAGAAGAGGCCATAAAACAAAAAATCCTCCCCCCAAGGATTGGAGGAAGGATTTCTTTTCAAGCGGTAGGTATCTCTATTAAGCTGCTTGTTGTTTTTCTAAACGTTTTTTCATAAGGAAACCAAGAGCGGCTCCAATTACAATCAAACTTGCCGAAACTTCCAAAGCATTGTTACGAACTGCTTTGATTAAGTAGGCTGAAAAACCATTATCAGCATAAAAATCACTCACTCGAACTACATAGGAAGGACGGTTTGGTGCAGGGATTTGGTCTACATGTAGATACCAATCTTTATGAGCCACACCATTGGAGTGCATCCAAGAGTTGAAGAAGATATAACCCGAGGTAGAAGGTTTACGGATGTCAGCACCTTCTGTAGGGTGATTGAAAATTCCTGGAACAATGATGGCCCAAGGGAAACCAGTTTTGTCTATATAGGAATCTTTACCTTTGCTATCAGTGAAATAACCGGGACGGTAGATTTGTCTAAATACCCCATCTGTTTTTTGGTTGAAAGCAAGGAAGTAATTCAAATGTCCACCTACTAGGTTCTTAGTTGCATTCAAATCTACTGGTTCATCGAAAGTAATGGTTACCTGTGCAGTCACTCCACGAACAAAGTCATTGATTGTGAAAGTTGATCCTGCAGCTGGAGCATTTTTACTTCCGAAAAGTGTTTTATCAGAACTTGGAAGGAGAAGGACTCCTCGTTTGAGTTGTGCTGAATTTAAAGTCCCTCCAGTACAGTCTCCTGTAGCATTCGCAGTGTATTTTGGCGCAGCAGCACAACCACTCCATGGTTTTCCGCTACCATCTAAATAACTCACTTGCACTTTTGCATTAGTTGGAACATTCAATGAAAGTCTTAGTTCATGATTGTATCCTGCACCTTTTGCTACATGGGTGTAAGTTCCACGAATCGTCTTTACTTTGTTTGCTGGTGTTTTGTCCATCTCTGTGCTAAATACGGTGGAATGGTCATTTAAGTCAGCATCTCCCGCAGAAGGATACATGTCTTCGAAAGCAATTGTATATCGACCAGAACGTGCAGTAGTAGCCAGACTAGGATCATCTGGGAATTCATCGTAAACGTTGGCAATTCCATCACAATCAGAATCAACTGCTTGCACACAACCGTTCACTGGTTGGAAATTGGTTGTGTCTACATTGACGACCGGAGCTACAACAACAGTTCCTGCAGAACCACTACCAGTAGATGGTTGTTGAACTGGAGCTGTTCCTGTAAGTTCTACAACTTCACCAGTTGTTGGATTCACACCGATCACACTGATCTCTACTGTAGTTACAGTTGGTGGAACACTAATGGGAATGGTCACGGATCCATTGGAATCAGTGGTTCCAACTCCTACCACATTTGGTTCACCTGTTGTAGTAGTTTCTGTAACCGTCACCGGTGCGTTAGCCACAGGGCCGGATTCGTTCCCGACAACCACTGTCACCGGAACTGTAATATTTGTTTCAAAATTAAAATTACCACCATTGGTTTGGTCTACCACAACTGTTGTGGTTTCATTATGTACGGTAGTAGGTGCTGGAGTGGGAGCCGTTGCTACTGGTGCAGGTGTTGTTGTTACCGGCTCAGGATTACTTGGTGTTGTTGGTGTCGGTGCGGCAACTTCAGGTTCCGTTGTAGGAGTCGTAGTTGTTTGTCCTCCGCCACTAGTCGAACCACCATCTGTAGGAGTGGTTGTTTCTGTTGGAGCCGTGATTTGGCTTGGGTCTGTTGTTTCTAATCCAACCACAGTAAATGTGCCGTCGCCTGTATTGGCAGCTTCAGGAGCTGTTTGTGTGGTTCCGTCACCAAGTCCCAAAAATGGGAGGAGTAAAGCGCCTTTCTTTTTATTGGAACAGTCCAATACTAAGAGCGGTATCGCTAGAAAAATGATCCATCGTTTCATGTTGAGATGTCCTACCTGTATAGGGAATTGAACGACAAAATGCCAAAAAAATCAACGGTGATTTCAAAAAATTTAGGGAAATCCATTGGATTTTTTGGGGAAAGTACGAACAGAGATCAAAAAAATGAACGAAACCTTCCTAAAATCAGCCAAGAATAGCAGGTCTTTCTTTTAAAGTCTAGTTTTTTGCCACATGCGCCACTGCATTTCCAAAAACAAAATTCTGGAATCGTACCTCTTGGAATCCAAGTTCCTCTAAAATCTTTGCCAAACTCTCCTGGTCTGGATAGGTTTTGGAGGAATGGGGAAGGTAATCGAACATCTCATTTTCTCTGCCATAAAGCAAATATCCAAATAGAGGTACCATTTTGAAAAAATAGAAATCGGCAAAGAATTTCAAAAATTTGGGTCGCACACGCCCCACATCTAAATTCACAAAGACCCCACCTTTCTTTAACACCCGTTTGATTTCCATAAGGCATTTTTTTAAATCGGAAACATTCCTGAGTCCAAACCCCATAGTCACAATGTCAAAACTTGCCGTTGAAAATTGGCTCAGGTCCATAGCATCTCCGACAAGAAGGTTAACCCTTGGATCTTGAGGAATTTTATGGATGGCAAAATCTAACATCTTTTCCGAAAAATCTAGGCCTACAATTTGTTCTAGATTTGGTTCCTTCGAGAGCCGAAGGGTGATATCTCCTGTCCCGCAACAGAGGTCGAGGGCAGATTTTGCGAACGGAACGCTCTTTTGGGCCTCTTTGACCACCCAATCCTTCCAAATGCGATGTAGGAAAAAACTATTCCAGTCATTGAATTTGTCATAGGCTTTGGCAATTCCATCAAAATTAGTTCTTACATATTCCGGTTTCTTTTCTTGGGATGGCAGTTGGTATTGGTTCATAGAGGTCGATACATCCATGAATTGGACATTTTCAATTCCCGCAATTTTGATTTTTATCCTTCTTTTTTGTTTTTCACTCACTTCTTTTTATTTTTTCTTCCGATTGGTTCTCGGGTTGCATAAATTAAAGGATCGAAATCTCAGGTTAGAGATATTTCCGAAAGAACCCACAGAGACTGAATTAGAATTATTTTTTTCTCCTTTGGAAAGAACCATCCACTGGTTACCAACAATAGCTTCTCTGTCCATGCTTCTTGGACTTCTTGGGACTGTGATTGGAATTAACTCGGCTTTTGGAGCAATGGAAACGCAAGGAAAGGTGAGTTTGGAAGTACTTGCAGGGGGAATCAAAGATGCATTGAATACAACGATCGTTGGACTTCTTGTTGCAATTCCTTCTTTATATTTCCATAGGTACGCCGAAAATAAAATTCGATATATATCAGAGCTTTTGGTAAAAGATTTTTCTAACTCCGATGAAACTCCGTAAATCAAATTCAAATTCCGACATCGATATTAGTAGTTTAATCGATGTATTGTTTATTCTATTAATCTTTTTGATGTTAGCTGTTAGGTTTACGGAAACCACTTCTACTTTACAACTAGATCTTCCTAAAACTCAAACTGATTCTATAGGTGAAGAATCCCCAAAGTTCAAAATTCAGATTAATCATCTAGGTATTATTTATTTTGATGGGAAAGAAATAGTAAAAGATTCCTTAACCGTTCTTGTTCCCGAAAACGAAGATGGTAAATCTAGAGTAGTATTGGAAGTGGATAAAAAAGCAGAGTTTGCTTCGTTTGTTTTGGTTACAGATTTATTAAAATCAAAAGGATATCAAAAAATTGACATTGTCACTCTGAAGGATTAGAGGATTGAAGTAGATCGATTAAAAATTTATATCGTTTGTTTTGAACTTTTTGTTCTAAGATTTTTTTCCCTTTATCCTCTGTTTGGATGGCGTTTAGTACCCCTGTAAGTTGACCAAAGTTTTGGATTCGAATCAATTGTAAAATTTGTCGTTTTAATTCCGGATCGGAAGCATTTAAAAAACTATGAACAAATTCTTCCTCGGATTCTTCTAACTTAGTTACTTGTACAATTTCGTTTGTATGAATCGGACCAATTTTAGATTTTTGTTTTAATTCTTCTGGAACTAACTCTAATCGTGTGAGAGGAATTTCAAATGAGAATTCCGAACCCTCACCAATAGTACTCCTTACATGGATAGTTCCTCCTAGAAATTCGACTAACTGTTGGCAAATGGAAAGCCCCAATCCTGTTCCTTCTTTATAGGAACTGCCTTGTTCTGTTTGTTGGAAGGCTTCAAAAATAGAATGTAATTGGTCATTTGGAATCCCGATCCCTGTGTCTTTTACAATGAATCGAACCGAATCAAAAGATTGATCTGGATTACTTTGAATTTTGATTTCTAAACTCACCGAACCTTGGTTTGTAAACTTCAGAGTATTCCCGAGCAAGTTAACTAGTATTTGGCGAATTTTTTGAATATCTGCTTCGTAGTAAGAAGATTCGATGTTTTCAGCACCAATCAATTCGAAACTAATCGATTTTTCAGAAAAACGATAGGAAAACATGGAGAATAATGTATCCCAAAGTTGGACAAGGGGAAATCTCTCTCTGGTTTCTGTCATCTTCCCGGCTTCAATTTTGGAAAGATCTAAAATATCGTTAATCATTCCTAATAAATGGACCCCATTTTCAAAGAGAGAGTTAACATAACCTTTTAAGTGGCTTGGAAGATTGGGGTCTTTTTCCAAAATTTGAGAAAACCCGATGACAGCATGGAGAGGGGTTCTGAGTTCGTGAGTGATTTTAGAAAAGAAAACAGATTTAGAACGATTGGCTTTGATAGCAGCTTCTACCGCTTTTTGTAATCGTTTATTTTGTAATTGGATTTTTTGAGAATAATCATTTAACTTATCTTCTGCGATCTTTCTGTCAGTAATGTCAAAAACCGTTGACTTACTAATAATAAAGTTTCCATCTTTATCGAAAGTAGATGTTGAGTTTAAACTCACAAAAAAAGTAGATTTATCTTTTCTTACAAATTCCAACTCGACTCCGGTTAAATTTTCGTTGGGAAAAGAGTTGATAATAAGTCTGTATTTGTCCTGACTGCTTTCTGTCATTAAGTCATTGAATGTAAAATTCCCAACAATCTCTTCTCTTGCATAACCTAGCCAATCTAATTCGGTATCATTGATAGAAACAATGACGTTGTCTTTGTCAAATGAGTGGTAACCACAGGGTGCATTGTTATAAAGATCTAAAATCCTTTCATAGGATTTCATTAAGTTTTCTTCTGCAATCTTTCTGTTGGTGATATCGTTTCCGATGGATAAAACTTCGTAAGGATATCCAAACTCGTTTTTTAGAATTCGATTGGACCAAGTGACGGTTCGTTTGTCATGTTCTCCAATAAAAACATCATACTCTTGGCGAATATTTTGTTCAGGTCTATGGAAGATGTTCCATAATTGGGATTTCACTTCATTGGATTTTTCGATCGGGATTTGGAATAAATCTAAGACTACATCTTTTCCTTCTGCCAAGTCTCGGTTTATTTGAAAAAATTCTTCAGCGTATGGATTTATGGAATGGATTTTAAAATCAGGACTCCAACGAATGATGATGGAGTTTGCAGTATCGTAAATGTCTTGGTATTGTTTCTCTTTTTCGCGGATGGTGCGTTCGATTTCTTCCGAATTTTTCAAATTCTTTCTAAAAAGAATGAGTCGCAGTTTTTTTTCTTTTCTAAAGGCATTGTAATAATAAAAAACAATGAGTAATAATCCAAAAACAAAAAGACCTGTGAGGATTCCATCTATCATTTGATTTCTAATAATAACATGGTCATATCGTCAGCAACTTTACCACCAGAATACTTTAAGACTTCATGCTGGACGGATTCGAGAAACTCTTTTGAAGGTAGGTCGAGTCGCCTTTCGATGAGTTCCGTAAATTTATGATCTCCTAAATACTCTTCTTTATCGTTAGGAACTTCAAACATTCCATCGGAAAAAAGAAATAACCGATCCCCTGATTTCAAAAAAATATCTTCGTTATCTGCGTTGAGTTGATCTGGAAACATCATTAAACAAAAACCTTTGGTTCCAAGTTTGAGGATTTTTTTTTCGCGAATCAAAAACATACTATGGTGTCCTGCCATCGAATAGGACAAAAGATTTTCCTCAGCTTTATAACGTAGGTAAATGGCACTGATGAAGTGAGTGTTGATAAGGGGGGTGAGTTTGTTATGAATCCAATACAAACTTTCACTTGGTGCTAAAAAGGATTTGTCCATGGTTTTAAAAGTAATAATTGCCATTAGAGACACCATGGCTGCAGCGATCCCATGACCTGTTACATCGCCAAATAATATGTCTAAATCACCAGAAGGTAATAAGTCGTAGGTGATGAGATCACCTCCTACCAAATCCATTGGTTTGTAGGAAGTATAAATTTGATAAAGTGGAGAAGGTGGAAATTGGAATGTTACTAAATTTTCTTGATTGGATTTTGCTAGTTCTAAATCTTTTTGGATGGCTTGTAAAAGATCGATTCTTTCTTTTTCTAAAGTTTTGATTTTGATATGAGTTCGTATCCTTGCTAGGATTTCCGTTTCTTGGAAAGGTTTTGTGATGTAATCAACAGCTCCAGTTTCTAAACCTTTCACAATATCGGCTGTTTCGTTTAAGGCAGATAAAAAAAGAATGGGAGTATTTTTGGACCTATCCATACCAAGCAGCCGTTTGGCGACTTCAAGCCCACTGAGTCCCGGTAACAATATATCAAGTAAAATTAGGTCAAAATCTAAAACTTCGGCAAGTTCTAAGGCATACTCGCCATCATAGGCAACTGCCACTTCATATCCTTGGTTTAGTAAAATATGAGTAATGATTTCAATATTGGTTTCGTTATCATCAACAACCAAAATTTTTGCTGCTTGTTTTGTTTGCACAATTCATGAAGGATTTGGTGCAAAAAACATTTGGCAAGAGATTTTTAATTTAGTTTGATTCTATAAGATAGATAAATGAAAAAGATCATCCACATCGATATGGACGCGTTTTATGCATCAGTGGAACAAAGAGACTTCCCAGAGATGCGTGGAAAACCTGTTGTGGTTGGTGGATCTCCGCATTCTAGAGGAGTGGTCTGTGCTGCCAGTTATGAGGCAAGAAAATTTGGGGTTCGGTCTGCCATCCCTTGTTTTCAGGCATATAAACTTTGTCCTGATGCCATCTTCACTCCACCTAGATTTGAAGTATATAAATCCATTTCCAAAGAAATTCGTTCCATTTTTTTGGAATACACCGATTTAGTGGAACCTTTGTCTTTAGATGAAGCTTACTTAGATGTCACTGCAAATAAATTAGGAATTCCTTTAGCAAGCACTATCGCTAAAGAAATTAGGAAAAAAATTTTTGAACGTACTGAGCTTACTTGTTCTGCAGGAGTGGCTCAGAATAAATTTTTAGCAAAGATGGCTTCTGAAAAAAATAAACCTAACGGACTTTATGTGGTTATCCCCGGTGAAGAAGAAAATTTTTTAAATGAAATACCATTATATAGTTTTCATGGAATCGGGAAAAAAACCTATGAAAAACTGTCTCAATTAGGTTTCACAAAGGGGGCAGAGTTGAGGAAAGCAGAAGAGTCTTTTTTAGTCCAAGAATTTGGTAAGATGGGAGCTGTATTTTATCGGATGGTCAGGGGAATTGATGATAGGGAGGTGATTCCTTTTCGAGATCCTAAATCCATAGGAGTAGAAACAACATTTTCCCATGACTCAGAAGATTTTGCTTTTCTGATACTCACTTTGGAGAATTTATCTAAGGAATTGGAACTACGGATGGGTCGTAAGAATAAACAAGGAAAAACACTTACCTTAAAAATCAAATTTGAAGATTTTACAGTGAAACAAAAATCTATTTCCTCCGATTCTGTTTTCTACTTGGCAGACAACCTTTTCCAACAATCCTCGAATTTGTTGGCAACTGTTTGGAAGGAAAACATCGATCCATTAAAAAAAATCAGACTTTTGGGGATCTCTGTTACCAATTTTTCTTTAGATATTACAAATCAGGATCAACCTTCACTTTTCGGTTAAACTATGTTAGATAATGAAAACGATTTAGAATCTCTCGGACCTTTACAGGCACTTCGAGTCAAAGGTGATCCAGATGCACCCACTGTTGTATTGTTTCACGGATATGGTGCAAGTGCTTTTGATTTGTATCCCATTCATGAAGTTTTAGTTACAGATCAAAAATTCAATTGGGTTTTTCCCCACGGACATTTGAGTGTTCCACTTATGCCAGGTTATTCGGGGCGGGCATGGTTCCCGATTGACATGGCTGCTTTAGAAGAAGCAATTCGAAAAAATGATTTTCGAAATTTTTCAGACAAAGATCCAGAAGGGATGGATGTTGCAAGACAGGCGGCATATTTAATGTTAGATGCTATTGGTGTACCCTGGAACCAGTTGATTCTCGGTGGATTTTCTCAAGGGGCCATGCTTGCCACAGACCTAACACTCAGAAATGAGGAAATATCAAAAGGCCTTATGATCCTTTCAGGGGCTCTTGTAAATGAATCACTTTGGAAAGAATTGGCACCAAAAAAATCGATTTTACGTTTTTTCCAATCCCATGGAGAATTTGATCCTATTCTTGGTTATGCGGGCGCTAAAAAATTAGAAAAGTTACTCCGTAATTCTGGGCTTCTGGGTGAATTCATCGCTTTTAACGGAGGCCATGAAATTCCAGCACCTGTCATCCAAGGTGTCAGTCGTTATTTGAATAGTTTGTCTTAAAAATTCTCGCTGGTAAACCAGTTTGAATCTGTCTAAGTCAGTGGGTGGTCATTATGAAACGTTTTCTCATTTCATTCTTTTGTATGGGATTTTTACAAGGGGTCTTTGCTCAAGGGTTCGATCATAAACATTTAGTTTGGGACTCTTTAGTTAAAAAATATGTAAAAAATGGCCTTGTTTCCTATAAAGGAATCCAAACCGAAGAGGGTGCCCTTCGACAATATTTGGATACTTTATCCAAAGTTTCTGAGGCCCAATACCAAGGATTTACAGAAAAGGAAAAACAAAGTTTTTTAATCAATGCATACAATGCCTTTACCATTAAATTGATTTTAGATCATTACCCAGTGGAAAGTATCACAGATATTGGATCTCCGTTTTCCAAAATCAACCTTGCGCGAGGGATACCTTGGAAAAAAGAATTTTTCTCCCTTCTTGGGAAATCAAGGCACTTAGATTGGATTGAACATGAGAAATTGAGAAAGGATTTTAACGAACCAAGAATCCATTTCGCAATTGTATGTGCTTCTATTGGGTGTCCCAATTTGGTATCGGAAGCGTATGCACCCAATCAATTAGAGAAACAACTCCAATCAGCAAAACTGGGGTTTTTAAAAAATCCGAAAAAAAATTATTATGATAAAACTACGAACACTTTGTACTTAAGTAAAATTTTTAATTGGTTCCAAACCGATTTTACCAAAAAAACCACTCTCATTCAGTACGTACAAGAAGGGTTTGAGGAAACGATCAAACCGGACGCCAAAATTGCTTATAATGAATACAATTGGGATTTGAACGAACAAAAGTAAAATAGTTGGACTAGAATTTCGTTTTGGTGTAAGTCAGGTTATGGTTTTTTATCGGCTGTAAACAAGGCCACTGGAATCAAGGATAGATCCAGAAAAGCCCGAAAGAGATAGATACAGTTGGCAATTAAGTGATGAGTTCGAGTTCGTAGGTGATTTTTGCTGTTTTTTCGAGTGTTTTGGCAACAGAACAGTATTTTTCTAAACTAAGATCAATGGCACGTTTCACTTGTTCTTCTTTAAATTCGCCTTGTACTTTGAATTTCATATGGATGTTCTTAAAGAGATTTGCTTCTTCCACTTTCTCTCTTTCGGCATCTACTTCCACTGAATAGTCTTTCACTTCGATTCTATATTTTGCAAGAATCATCAATACATCAATACTACTACAACCAGCAAGTCCCATAATTAAAAGTTCCATGGGCCTTGGACCGGAATTTTTTCCGCCGATTTCAGGTGAGGCATCGATACGAATGGAATTGCCAGATTCATTTCTTGCTTCCAAACCATAAGGGGAGTCAATTCGATTGAGTTTGATATTCATAAATTTTAGATAGAGAAAAAGCGGGCCAATGACCCGCTTGTTTAAAAACTACTTATTCGGTTGTGGAGTGTAACGTAAATAAGGTTTGATGGTTTTAAATCCCTTCGGGAATTTTTTCTTTGCATCTTCATCAGAAACTGATGGAACGATGATTGTATCTTCTCCGTCTTTCCAGTTCGCAGGCGTTGCCACGCTGAACTGAGAAGTGAGTTGTAAAGAATCAATCACTCGTAGAAGTTCATCAAAATTTCTTCCTGTAGAAGCAGGATAAGTGAGAGTTAGTTTCACTTTTTTGTCAGGTCCAACAACAAATACAGAACGAACCGTAGTGGTTTCGCTTGCATTCGGGTGGATCATATCATAAAGATTGGATACCTTACGATCTGCATCTGCAATGATGGGATAGTTAACAGTAGTACTTTGTGTTTCATTGATATCAGAGATCCAACCTTTGTGGCTGTCAACTGGGTCAACAGAAAGTGCGATCACTTTTACATTTCGTTTTTCAAACTCTGGTTTGATTTTTGCTACGTATCCGAGTTCTGTTGTACAAACTGGAGTGTAGTCTTTCGGGTGAGAAAATAAAATCCCCCATCCTTGTCCTAAATATTCATGAAAGTCAATTTTGCCTTCCGAAGTTTCTGCTTGGAAATTGGGTGCTTCATCGCCTAAACGTAGTGCCATGGTGAGTCTCCTGTAAGATCAGTTATTCCAATTCTAAAAATCTTGTCCAAAAAGGCAAGAATTTGTTATACTTTATTGGATGAAATTTCCATTTTATTGAAATATTTCGCAGATTCCCTACTTTTTCGTCCGAGTGAAGGCGCCGTCCCAGTCCGGTTCTGGGGGAGTTTCGAGGTAATACTGGCATCTTTCCCATAGGAGTTTGCAGGCTTCGTCGCCGTTTGTGGTGAGAAGGGTGTAGAATTTTTTCCCCGCTTCCTCAAATTTACGGTTCAAATACGAGAAAAGGGCAGATTCATAAGCCTCAACAAATTGATGATCTTCGCCAGTTTCGTCTCCTTTCTTGGAGCGAACTTCATAGAGAGTGACAGGTTTTGTTTTTCCTTTCACTCGCACAATGTCCAGTTTCCTTGTGAAAAAATGGTCTTTGATTTCATCTTGGACAAACTCCGAAACCAAAATACAAACTCCATAATCTTTTCCTGCCGCTTCTAGTCTTGCAGCCAAGTTGACGGTATCACCCATCATGGTATAAGATGCTAAAGCGTCGGTTCCCATAAATCCCACTTTCGCATAACCCATGTTTAATCCAACGCGGAACTTCATTGTATGGGCTTCCGGGATATATTTATTTTCCTCTTTCCATTCCATTTTTAAAACTTCTAGTTTATCTCGCATTTCTACACTCGCAGAAACTGCTTTCAAACAATGATTTTCTACATCCAGTGGTGCATTAAAAACACCAACGATGGCATCCCCAATGTATTTATCCAAAACACCATCATGGTGTTTGAGGATAATGGTCATGGCAGATAGATATTCGTTCAGTAGGTTTGCTAGTTCTTTTGAATTTAGTTTTTCAGAGATGGCACTAAATCCAGCGATATCAGAAAAGAAGGCTGTGATGATTTTTTCACTTCCTTGCTTTAACTTTTCTAAATCTTTGAGAGCTTCTCCCACCACCACAGGATCCACCATACTTCCAAGTACACCGCGCATTTTTTCGCGGTCTTTTAATCCGGAAACCATTTGGTTGAGTGCCACAGTCAAATTGCCAAATTCATCATTGCCACCATCATCAAAATGGACATGGAGATTCCCTTGACCTACGTCTTCAGCACTTCGAATGATTTTTCTGATTTTTTGAACTACCACACCAGAAATAAAAATAGCAAATACTATGGCCACCAAACAGATCGTAATGGCTGTAAAAACAATCTGATTTCGATTGTCTTTGATGGCTCGAATTCCGTCCGTTCTATCCACAAGAGTACGAATGAGACCCGAAAAGTTATCTCGGAGTACAAGATTTGGAACATTTTCGGATTCCAAAAGATGAGTTCCATCTAACTTCCACATAATTTCTTCTGATTCACTGCGAGAGTGACCAAAACTTCCATCAGGGAAAAGTTTTTTTAATTCTTTTGTTGGTGTTTCTTGTTCGGCGGAACTGATCCATTTACGAATGGCTTTCCAACGATTCCTTTGGGTTTCCCGAGAATCCGGATCTTGATAATACCTTTCATATTCAGTAGGATCGGTTTTGAATTTCATTAAAATCCAATCTTCCAAAGCGACATCGCGTAAACTTCTTAAAGATTCAATTTTTTCCCAATTTTCCAAAGGGATCGGATAATTTGTTGTTACTGCATCAAAAATTTGATCCCTCTCTCCAATGAGTTCGTTATAGGATTTATAAAAACTGGTGAAGAGTTTATCTTTTGCGGGTGGGATAGGAGGTTTCGAGTTTTTTAAAAATTGAATTCGATCTCTGAGTTTGGGGATAAGACTTGTAAGCTCATTTGTGATTCGGTAGTCTTCTTTGATGACTTCTCTGTAATCTCCAAGGTTAGATTTAACACTGCTTAAATGAAAGGCTCTTTTCGTAGAGTTTTGATGACGGAATAGAGGAGAGTGGAGGGCTTGGATTTCTCTATCTTGCCATTCATACACATACTGTTTTTCATTTTCATCGAGTATTGATATATCATCTGCTAGGCGCTGAAAGGACTCCACCAAACTTTCTTCCATTTGGTCAAACTGATCAATTTTTGCTAAAGGGGAAGTGTTGTCTATGATTTGAGTATCAAACGAGGCAACCGAAGTTTCGCCTGGAATCATGGCAGAAAGAGGGAAGGTTTGGATTCGAAAGAGTTGGGTGTCGAGGCCTAGTTCTTCGAGTTTCCTTTTTTTGGAATCAGCATAGAACTTTGCAATGAATAGATCTAGTTGCGATTTATGATTTCGAATTTCCTTTTTTAAATTTTTGACATTTGTTTCCCAATTTGTTTTTGCTTCTGGATCTTCGGGAGGAGTTTGTTTTTGGGCTTCTAAATACTTTTCTTCACCCAGAACATAAGAAGAAGCAAGATTAACTAAAGTATTCCATTCTCTTTCACTAATACTTCGGTTAGATGCTTCCCGTAATTGTTGGCGGATCTCGCGTTCTAAAACTGCCACATCATCTTTGGTTAAATAAACGGAGAAAAATGTATCTACCTTCTTTACTACTTTTGAGGTACCGAGGGATCCAAACAAATTGGTTTTGAATCCAAACACAGAAACTGTCTTTTTTTTGGTCACCACTTTCGCGGTTCGGTATTTTTTTAGTTCTTCTCTTTGTCTTTCGATCCTTAACTTAAATTCTTCGATACGGATTAAATTTTGCGATATATTCTCAATCTCCATTACCAAACTAGCAATAAAGTTTTTGGAAACGGCAGCCTGTTTTTCATAACTTTCAGAGAGGATGGCTGTTTGTTGGCGGACAGTGATGATGGAAAGTAGGAGGATGGTTAAGGCAATCAAAGTACCCGTAAACCATGCAAGTTTGGCTCTAATTCCTTCGGAAAGAATTTTCCAGACAAGAGTGAGCCCGGTTTGGATCATTTTAAAGAATTCCATAGGGATGGATGAAACTTGAGACTATGAGTTCTCAATGCAAGATTTTTTGTATTTCATGCGTTACTTTGTTAGGTGAAAAATGCAAAGAATTTGATAAGGGATTGTTCTTTCAATTTTGCTTGCTATTTTTCACTTCATAGGTATTGTTTTTTTAGCAAATGTCCATCAATCGATTTGATTTACTCGCCATCGGGGGCGGTCCTGCCGCACAAAAAGCTGCTATCCAAGCAAGCAAAATGGGAAAAAAAGCAGCCATCATAGAAAAAGACCCTTACTTGGGTGGTGGTTGTGTCCATTACGGAACCATTCCTTCCAAATCTTTACAAGAAACGAGTCGGTTTTACAGGAACTTAAAGTTGTCCAAATTGCATGGACTCCAGTCTCCTCAAACAGCGACACTCACATTACAAGAATTGATGTTTCGTGCCTCTACTGTAATTGAAAAAGAAGAGGATGTAACTCGGGAACAGATGATTGAAAACCGTGTTACCACTCTTACAGGTTGGGGAACGATCATCGATGCCCACCATGTGGAAGTGACAGATTCTGCTGGTAGAAAAAAGGTCTACGAAACAGAAAACATTTTGATTGCTACAGGAAGTAGTCCTCGTAGACCCACTAATGAAAACATTCCTTTTGAAGACGGACTAATTTACGATAGTGACGGACTCTTTGCTATGAAAAAAATGCCTACCTCTCTTGCAGTGGTGGGTGCTGGAATTATCGGATCTGAATATGCTACTATTTTCTCCCATATTGGTGTTCAAGTACATCTCTTCGATTCGCAGAGTCGGATTCTTGGTTTTTTAGATGAAGATGTCTCCGGTGAAATGGCCCGTATTATGCAACAATCAGGAATATCCATTCACGTTGGCTCTTCTATCACTAACTATAAAAAACTAACAAATGATGAAGGATATGAACTTACAACTAATAAAGGTGAAGTGGTTCGTGTTCAACAAGTTCTAATTTCTCGTGGTCGATTGGGTAATGTAGATAATTTAGGATTGGAATCTGTTGGTATCATTCCCAATGACAGAAAACAAATTATAGTCAACGAAAATTACCAAACAAATATTTCTAATATCTACGCCTGTGGTGATGTCATCGGATTCCCAAGTTTGGCTTCGGTATCTATGTACCAAGGTGCTTATGTCGCAAAACATATGTTTGGTTACCCTTCGGTTCCTGTTGATGCTGAAGAATTTCCGATCGGGATTTATACATTACCAGAAATTGCAACCATTGGGCCCACAGAAGAAGCCTTACAAGCGCGTGGGGTATCTTATGGAGTGGGGATGGCAAAGTTTGATACCATCACTCGGGCTCAAATCAGTGGGGACCAAGTTGGTCTTTTGAAAATTCTTTTTGATAAACAATCTAGGCGAGTTTTGGGAGTGCATATCATATCCGATAAAGCAACGGAGCTCATTGCCCTGGGACAATGTGTGGTGAATCTTAAGGCACCTATTGAGTATTTCACCGAACATATTTTCAACTACCCAACCATGATTGGGGCATATAAAAATGCTGCAAACGACGCCCTTTTAAGAGAAAAATAATCTGGGTTCCTTGAGAATCTGACCTGTCCCGGTTGTTTACTTTTATAGAGAGGAACGGGATTTTACTTGTCAGAGACTCGGTTTTACCAACACATACAAGATTGTGTCAGACAAAGCTGTCTCTATGAGTCAAATTTATGAAAGAAGCCATAAACGTATTTATGACTTCCTCTACAAGTACACTCAAAATGCGGACACGGCAATGGATTTGATGCAAGACAGCTTTCTCAGTTTCCATAAACATTACGGCGATGCCGGTCTCTCGGAAGAGAAGTCCGTCATGGTTTTGTATACAATTGCTCGCAATTTGTCGATTAATTATGCTAAAAAGTTTTCTACCACAAGAGAGATTGTTTCTGATGAAATCGAATTTCATAGCCACAATCCTAAATTAGAAATCAAAGCAGAATATCAGGATCTAGAAGACAGACTCTATTCTTTTTTGGTTGAGTTGTCGGAAGAAGAACGTTCTGCTTTGTTACTTAAAAATGTGGAAGGATTTCAGTTGGTGCAGATCGCTGAAGTTTTGGGAGTTTCGGTTTCTACTGCTTCTCGGTTGGTCATAAAAGCCACGGAGAAGGTGTTAGCCATCGCTAAGAGAGAGAACCTGGTACCGGATTAGTTTCAATGAACGAATTTGATAAGCAACATACAATCGCTAAATGGGAAGAACTCTTACGTAAACCTTCAAAAGTTACGGAGTCCAGAGAATTTCCATCCTGGGAAACCGTTTCCAAGCGAAGCATTCAATTCGAATACAACCCAAAGTCTGATTCCAAGGTAGTTTCTTTTTTTCGTAAACCTTTAGGTCTGACTGTTGTGGGTGGATCTTTTCTTTCCCTTGCTGCGACTTTATTTTTTGTTTTTTTATTGAATCCCTCACAATCAAACGAGACAAATCTCGCGTTGGCTCCTTCTGCTAAAATAACAAAGGAGATCAGTTCTCCTTTAAAGGTCATCGTTTCTTCCGTCAAAGGAAAGGTTTCTGTTCTTCCTGAAGGGAGTTCCAAGCCGGTTTCTCTAGTAAAAAGTTATCAATTAGCTTCTGGGGATATTGTCATTACCGACGGATTCTCACAAATTGATTTGGACTTCGAAACGGGATCTTGGATGCGAATCACTCCTAATTCCGAAGTGGTTATGGATTTAATTGAAAAAAATAGTGATGCCCAGTCACAAAAGTTTTCTGTTAAAAAAGGTAAGTTATTTGCTTCCGTCTCTAAACTATCTAAAGGCAGCGAGTTTGTCGTCCAAGCGGGTGAGCATCTTACTCAAGTTAGAGGAACTGTTTTTAGCGTTCAATTTGATGGGCAAATAGAAGTGGTTGCCGTTCGTGAAGGTTCTGTTGCTGTTGGAGATCTTATTTTAAATGCAAAACAACAAACGACTGTAAAACTGGGGGAACCAGTTTCTCTCGTGGCCTCAGCAGTAAATCCAAAAGAAGAGAAGGAACTCAAGGCCTTTCAAACACAAACCATACTTGCTCGTGAATCGAAACTCTACGAAGAACATGCAAGACTAGAACTTGTACGATTGGAAGATGGAACAGAATACCGAGGAGTGATTCTTGGTCAGTCAGAAACACATCTTCACTTCCAAGGATTGGAAGGTCTGATCGAAATACCGATTCAAAAGATTTTAGAAACAGAAAAAATCCGTTAATTTCTATAAGTTTTTGACAATATTGTCTTTTCCTGAGAAGGTTTACCCTAACACCCTAGGGGAATACCTTAAAGGAAGCCATGTCTCAAAATCATAAAAAAACCTTTCGTTTTCACTATCTCATCGATAAGGAATTCCAGTTAAAGTTTTTAGCTCATTATTCTCTTTTGTTTATATCTGGGGTTCTTGTGACTTTAGGTTTTCTTTATTGGTTGAACCAATCTAAATACGATGGTGGTGCGGTATTTCGTCTTCGCCAAGACGCGCAGACTGTGTTTTGGAAAGTAGAGAATGAAGATGCAGGCCCCGGTGAAGCGAAAGAGAAATTTGTTCCTCGGGAGATTTACCTTCCGAACTACGATCATCAATTGAATATGTATACCATCCAATTTGATGCTGTGGTCACACTATCCATTTTGTATCTACTTTTGATTACTGTGTTTTCGGTCTTTAAATCACATAAAATGGCTGGTCCCGTATTTAGTATCAAACGTTCCTTACAACGGATGGCATCGGGAGAACCGATTGAAACCATTCGCATTCGGAAAGGAGATGAGTTCCAGGAACTCGTTGAAGTATTAAACGAAGTGATTCAAAAGCGCGTCGCTGATAGCGGGAAGAAGTAAACATAATTTAACTATGTCGCATTGCCGCCGAGAAGCCCCCACCCTGAATTGGGTGGCGGAGGCGGGCTTGTGGGCTTTCCCAAAATCACACCTATCAGAAATCTCTTCACCTGACAACTCTCCCGTACAATCCGTAACTTTTTATTTCGATTAGTTCATGTTTTGAAATTTCCAAACCAGAAAACCTGTTTATGAGAGCCTCACCCGAACAAAGTTCAGGATAGAATTTTTCATCACTCACATTGTCATCCTGAAAAGTTTTCTGATTCTTTCGATTTGACTTTCTTTTTCTTTTCCTAAAGAATTTTCCATTATGAAAATTAGACAAAGTTACATTTTATCGGGTCTTCTGTTTGGTTTGATGAGTTTGGGGGTTGGGTGTAGCCAACCAACACTTGCTAGGTTAAGCTCAGATAATATTTTGGGTGCCGATGCAAAAGCAAAACTACTCGAAGCCTCTCGCCGTATTGATGGTGTAAAGTTCGCACCACTTGGTGCAGGGTCAGCAGGTGCTGAAGCATCCTCATCGTTGTTAAACGGGGTTTTAATTCCTGTTTTAGCAAAGATTGACCCGGATAAATACTACAAACGGGATACTGTGGATGCTTGCGAAAAGAATATTTATCTTTTGGGACTGGCTCTTCCTAACTATGCTTCCGTAGAACTTTCTTGCGAAATTGTAGAGGTTAAAACCTTCGATTTCTAATCCTCATGCCAATGGGTTCTTTCTAAACGTTATGTAAGCAAGATAACTCATTGGCAAATACGCGCAGGCTAAATCCACAAAGACAAACCAAAGGGGAGAAGGTAGAATTAAGATATTCGTGACTCCGCCGACTAAAAAGAAAAGTCCTATCACAAATGAATACTTGAGTCTTTGACTTGTTGCGAATCGAGAGACAAAGGCAGAGCCAACAAATGTGCCAAGGGCATGTGCAAGAAAAGGAAACAAAAAATGTTTGGGTTCGAACAAATGGATCGAAGCTTTTAAACCTTCCATGGTTGTGACATCGGCTCCTTTCGGTGGTGGAATGATTTCTCCACTCACCGTAATCAGGCCCATATTCACGGCACTGCCTAAAAAAATCCCAAGTATGACCCAAATTACATTCATTACTATTGTTCGCATATAGATCCTCGTATTTTGTCCCGATGGGTTTCTTTTAAATCTTAAAGGAGTTACGTTGTAAACAAGATTCCTTTGCCACCGATCGTAGCGGAAATCCTTTCGCGGATGCGAAAGATTGGAGCGGAGAGCGGGATCGCTTCCTGTTTAGATTTCAATGCAGAATCCAATGGCGAGGCGCAAGGGCAGTCCACATAATGAGTGTTTAATTTTTGACTTCCAAGACACAAACTGGTTTTGTATGGAGAGCTTTTTTTAAAAGGCATTAGTAACGGACCTTTCGAACAGATATTTCTGCGAACAGGCTACTCGTACTTCGAGCAGATGATTACATGATGCAGCTTACTACTTCCGATAATGTATCTTATGTCACATATGGTGCGGGGTGTTTTGTATAGAAAGGCACATCGGTAACACATTCGATCACTCACATTGGGTTACATGGAGAACACATGTGAGGATATTTGGGAAGGACTTGAGAAATTGGATCGAAATTCCAAACTATTAATGATACAACTAGGACTTCCAATGATTTCAAGAGAGAATTAAAATGAATGATAAAATATTTTTACGAATCGCAAGTGGACTGCTGATCTTTCATTTAGCCGGTCATTCGATTGGAAATGCAACTTGGGACCAAACTGATGATCCCATCAAACAAAATGTAATACAAGAGATGACAGGACACCAATTTCCTTTTATGGGAACAAATCGAAGTATGGGAGAATATTTTTATGGATATGGACTGATTACTTCGGTTGCTTTAGTCGTATTCGCTGCTTATTTGATTTTCCTTTCTTTCTCTCTAGATGAAAATCGAAACTTGATCAAAAAACTCATCTGGGTGACAACTCTTGGTCTTTTGGGAATCAGCAGTATAGAGTTTATATATTTCTTTCCGCTTGCCGCTGGGACAACGCTACTGGCCTCTCTATTTTCTATGATGGCAGCAATCTCTATGTCTAAAAAAAAACAATAGGCTTTTATTATTTGGTTCCACAGGTTTTTTTCTTTATGTCCTCACAAAGATAAGAGCCAACCAGACGTTCTGCATCACATCGGAACTTGGCTGCAGCTTTTACTTCTGCGGTGCCAGTGACCGATGATGTTAGTTCCGAACAATAGGAATACGATTGGTAAACCACAAGAGAACAAACTAAATAATCCAAATCTGCTCGTTCACAGGCTTCATAAGAAGGATTGGTTTTAGTGCAATGGACTAAAAGAAATAGAAAACAAATCGAAACAACAAAGGAACGCACTTAGTCCTTAGACAGACCAGAGTGCGATTTAGTTTTTAGTTTTTTTCTCGAGTCTCGCGTTCTCTTCCACATATCGTATTTGAGGGTTTTGTTTGAGTTCCATCTTTAGTTTTTCTAATCCCGGATCTTCTGTGAATGTAATTCGGTAAGCAGGATTCACTTTGATTTGGAGTTCTAACTGATAGTTGCCAAAACCTTGGAGGATTTGTTTCCATTCTTCGATAGTGAATTCTTTTTCTGTACCAACAATGTACTCACCACTGCCGATTGGCTTCAGTGGCACATTGGTTAGAATTGGTTTCTTTCGTTCCGGCATATTTTCCTTCATCCCTTGTGCACAAGATACAAAAGGGATGAGAAGACCAATTAGTAAAATCTTATTGAAGTGTAGCTGTAACACCAGTTACCTGATTTAGATGTTTTGCTGATGCGTTTGCATTGATGGACTTACCATATTGTGTGTTGGCAGAAAGTGATGCCGTAGCAGTTCCACCAGCAATGAGTTTTTGAATGACTTCTGTGTAAGTCAACAATGGGTTATAGGAACGAATTAGTGCTGCAACTCCTGCTGCATTCGGTGTTGCCATTGATGTTCCATTATAAAGTCCGTAAGAAGTGTTCGAGGCTACCCAAGCACTCAAACGAAAATCTCCAACCATGGCTCCCCCATTTTGAGTAGAACCATCTGATTTGAACCGATAACCAACGGTGCAACTAGTTCCAGCGGTGTTCATACAATTTGTAAGTATTGATTCCTCTGATCCAACAAAAGAATACACACCAAGACGGCACATTTTAGTCACATAAAGGCTTCGATTGTAATCAGCCATTGTAATTAAGGATCCAGTGGTAAATGGGCTACCCGATCCATTTAAATAGTAAGCTTCAGTAAAGTCGTAACAATTATTTGAGATGTTCTCACCATCAGAGACAATTGTATGGAATACAGATACTTTTGTTGAATTACTTGGAATGGTAAATGTTTTATAAACCTTTCTATCAATATTTGCCGCAACTGAAGTAGGAGTTGGGTATGGAGCTGTAAAGTTCCAATCAATCACGGAACAATCATTAGGTATTCCAAGCCCTTTGAGTGTAGCAGTTCCTACCGTACAACTTTGATAAGCCCAAGTAACCAGACCACCGGATCCTTCTGTTGTCCATCCTGTATAGTTAGAAGTTCCTTCGTTAAATACAGTTTCGCTTCCAAATATACTGTGAATGTTTGTACCAGGTGCACCAAAGTCGACAGTACGACTAGCAGCAGTTGTTGTTGTGTCATAGTTAGAGAAACTAGCTCTTGCATAATTTTGATCTAATGCTGCTATACAAATCTGGTTTGCATTGTTATTTTTACATGGGTATGAATTCCCAGTTTTTAAATCTGTATTTTCATTCCCAGCTGCAACCACCACCAAAACATCATTTGTTTTAGCGTATTCAACAGCATCGTAAATCAACTGGCTATATGCCGTTCCACCCAAACTCATGTTAATGACTTTGGCACCGTTACGAACGGCAAAATAAATTCCATCAGACACAGAAGCATTACTACCTCCGCCGACTCCAAGTACTCGAACCGACATGATTTTTGCTGTTTGGCAAACTCCAGAAATCCCTTTGTTATTGTTCCCGACGGCACCGATAGTTCCAGCTACGTGGCTTCCGTGCCCTTCTTCGTCCTTAGGATTATTATCTCCAGAAGCAAAGTCCCAACCGTGATAAGGACAACCACCACCAATAGCAGCTCCGTTTTTATCAACACAACCTGCCGAACCGTCCCACATATTTGCCGTTAGGTCTTCATGACTGTAGTTAACTCCAGTATCTAGAACAGCCACAATGATAGAACTACAGCTAGTAGTCACATCCCAAGCACCTAATACATTCATATCATTCCCCGCTGTTCCAGGGTTGTTGGTTGTATAAGATGGTGATGAAATAGTTTGTGCAGTATTACTAAGACCCCAAAGTTTACTAAAATCAGTATCGTTAGGTGCTGCCGCTTGTGCGTAATAATAGTATTTCGGTTCTGCGTATTCAACACCAGGATCTTGTTTGGCACGTGTCAATGCTTCCTGAACTGTCTCTGTGTTTGCGATCTTAACCGTTGTAAAATGAGCTCTTTTGCTCACATTCTCTACGTTAAATCCTAGAGATCTTGAACGAGTAAACAATTCATCGTTTGAAATCTCCGATTTGAATTTAATTACGATTTCGTCAGGGGCAAACTCAGGTTTGTTTGTACGACCTGATTTTGACTCTGCATTAGATAAACTATTTTGAAATTGGAACGAACCAGAAAATAAATGATTCTGAATAGGATCCGAAACTAAGACAGTAGATCCTAGTACAGTCAATAAACTTAGAATTTTAAGTTTTGAAATGTGTTGTTGTATCGTTGTTTTCATATGTTTTACAATTCCTTAAATTAGGTTGAAGGTACAGTGGCTGAAGTTTGTGTCGATGGTGTCCCACCGGCCGTATTATATTTCCCAAACGCATAAACCTTAATGTACCAGGTCCCATATGTATTTACAGTAATGGTTTTGGAAGTTGGTGTGTTTCCACCTGTATTTGCCACTGTATCACAAAAGATGGTAGTTCCGTTAACACTGGCAGGATCAAATCCAGTAGTTTTACTATAACAAACTTTATACCCACCATCTGTATCGTTAGCTGCCTTTTCTTTCACTGCCGTCCAGGAAACTAGAATATCAGCTCCCGTTTTTCCTGTTCCTTCTACATTGATATCAGCTGAGGAAGCAGTGCCATTGTTTCCGTTAGTGCTTGTAACTCGAACAACTGCCGCCTTTGCACCAGTTGTTGTTGGAGCAAAAGTAACCGTAAAGGTAGTGCTTTGTCCTGGAGTGAGTGTGGAGGATCCCGCAGCGCTCGTTGTAAACTGATCTGTATGCCCACTATTTTCGTTCACCGCAAGACCAGTGAGAGTTGCCGTTCCGCTATTTGTGATAGTTACCGTTTTGGTCGTTGAAGTAGTTCCTGGCCAAAACGCGCCGTAAGAAGGAAGTGTTCCACCAGAAGTATAGGAAGTTGAATTATGCGATATGCCAATGGTTGGCACTGGTTTGACCGTTGCCGTTCCATTCACCGTAAAGATATAGTTGGATGGGGTCGCATTCACTGTAATGGTTGCTGATTTTGCCCCAGAAGTGGCTGGAGAAAAAGTAACATTAAAAGTAAAACTACCGTCTTGTGCTAAGGAAGATCCGTTCGCAGCAGTCACAGCAGAGACAGCGAATTGGGCATTGGAACTTTCTACTACAGGTGTTCCGAGTGTAGAAGAAAGACTTCCTGAGTTACGAACTGTAAATTGAACGGCGGATCCAGAAGATTGTTCCTCCACACTTCCCATGTTAAAACTTCCGTTGTGGGCAATTTCTGTTGCTGATTGGGAAATGGCCAATTGAGCCGCTGCCGCTCCACCCGTTCCTGTAAATGTTAATTGAAACGCGGAAAGAGCTGGATCAGAAGTCGATAAACGAACGTTTGCTGTTTTGAGTCCTGTGGTCGTCGGTTTGAATCGTAAAGTAAAAGTAACGGATGCATTTGGTGCCAATGTGCTTTGTGATGGTTGTGTTAGTTGGAAATGAGCACTATCTGTTCCCGTTAGAGTTACAATGGGGGATCCTGGAAGTGTAAGGGAAGCAGTCCCCGTATTTTGAATCGTTAAGGAGGCAAGTTTTCCATTGGTTGTGTTGATTGGCTCTGTACCCAAACCAATTAAAGCACCACTTTCTCGGACAACGCCGGAGTAGGTAATTTGTAATTTAGGGGCGGAAGTATCAGTCCCCCCACCTCCACCACCACCAAGAAGTGCAATCAGGCCGAGACCAGCGCCACCCCCACCACCGCCAGGGCAACCAATCGTAAGTAAAGAGGTTAATACTAAGAATATTAGAAGATTCAGTTTTTGATTCATAGGTAAACAGCGCATAATTTTTTACCTATCGTTATCTTGGTTCGATTTTTTTCAATCGTACCTTCTGTTCTCTACTTGGAGAAAACCGTTAAATCTGTTTTTTACACATTTTTAGAACGTTGAATCTGTTTTATTTGAAATTTTTTTT
This sequence comes from Leptospira perdikensis, assembly GCF_004769575.1. NCBI lineage: Bacteria > Pseudomonadati > Spirochaetota > Leptospiria > Leptospirales > Leptospiraceae > Leptospira > Leptospira perdikensis. The sequence goes on from NZ_RQGA01000007.1 coordinate 147,451, forward strand.
AACTGTTAGGTCCAAGAGTTGGAAAATTTACCTTTCCCCTAAGTTTTGTTTTATGGTCAGTCCTCTTCTGGAGGGCTTATCACTCCTTTTTTAGGGATTTCCTTACGGTGACGAATGTCATCTTCGCACTCCAAATGCCTGTAAGACGAGAGAGATGGGATGGTTTTGTCCGTAAATTCGCTATGATCTAGATCGTATTCCCAGTATTTGGTGAGGTTCCCCTGCCAATCATAAGGAATTGTTTTATGAAAAACAAACTCACGTTCTGTTGTCCATTTTATATGTTGAATCTCTAATATTAAATTCCCTATAAAAAAATTGGGTATGGGAAAGAAATACAAACAACCAACAATTAATTCCTCATCCGTGTAATTCCTTTGGGAAGAGAAAGGTAAAAAGAAAGGTTCTTTCGACTTTGCAAGAGGAAGCGGATAAATTCGAAATGATTGTTGAGCCGCATTTGAATGGGTTTCAAACGTAAGAAAAACGGGGACTTCTTCCAAGTTTCCGACAGTTCTATCTTTTCCACGAACCAATCGTAAAACCAAATAACTTTCTTTATCAGAGGGGGAAGTGGGTATTATCTTTGGATCTTCCGTCTTGAGTGTTCGAAAACCCATACAATGTATATAGAAATGAAAGAAGATAAGGAGGATACAGTTAGATCGTTTGATCAAACTTCCTGATTGCCTTTTCTTTAGAACCATGTTAGAATCAAGTATGGTATATTACTTAATTCTAACAACCATTCCTGTAGCCATTGTTTCGGCATTTTTCATTCATTGGTTCACCTTACAAGGAGAGTCAAACCCACTCAAACGCCTGGAACATTCCCGAGGGATTTATTTGGGATTTTCCTTTCAAATTCTACTGTTTGCTTGGTTATTATTCCAATTGGGACATGCTAGGTTTGCCTATCCTCTCTATGCTATCGGTTTTTCTTTTTTAGGAGACTGGTTCAATCTTCAATTTCCTATTGCGAAAAAACAAATGGAAGATCCAGTTCTTGGGGGAATATATAGTTTTGCCATTGCTCAAATTTTCTTTTTGTTATCTTTTTGGAAATTGACCACTTGGAATGAATTGTATACGGGAGTATTACCATATGCGATTACTGGTGTTTTGTTGGTTCTCCCGGCTCTAATTTTCTATTTTCGAGTATACAACCCAAAAAGATCTAAATGGGTGATGGGATCCGCTTTTGTTTATGGGCTAGTTCTTTGTTTTTTTGTTTCTTTATGTATCAACGCCTATTTAGCATTTGGTGGAGTTTGGGTTTATTTAGCCATTGGGGCTGGGTTCTTTCTGCTTTCTGACGCAGTAATGGGAGAAACAACCATCAATGGAACAAGGCATCCTAAATGGGAATTCCAAGTTCCATGGGTTACTTATCTCATTGCACAAAGTTTTTTACTCGTAGGTTTCTTTCTGGTATCTCATACAAGGCATTTAGTTTAGATTTCCATCAAAGATTCTAATGTATTTTTTCTAACAAATCATTGTTTGGTGATGAAAGTTTCGACTGTTCCCAAGCAATGATCATCCGTTTTCGATTAGGATCCCACCTGTAACCACCAAACAAACCTGATGTTTGAATCACACGATGACAAGGAATGAGATAAGCAATGGGATTTTTACCAATGGCAGTACCTACTGCTCTTTGGGCAGATGTTTGTCCTATTGCATTTGCAATATCCCCATAAGTGCAAACACTTCCCATGGGGATTTTTAATAGTGAGTTCCATACCTTGAGTTGGAATTCTGTTCCATACACATACAAAGGAATCGGAGTTTTAGGAAGAATCCATTTTTGGAAGTAGTCTTTGATCTTTTGGTGTAAATGCGACTCCCCTTCTTTCCATAAGGCATTGGGAAATTCGTTTTTTATATCAAGGATTCCTTTTTCAAGAGAATCGATAAATTGAAGGGATTGTATCCCCCGATCAGAAGATACAAGTAAGATGTCCCCAAATGAAGAAGGAAATACTTCGTATTGTAAAACCAAACCCTCTCCACCTCGTTTGTATTCCCCGGGTGTCATTGCTTCCATTTTTATAAATAAATCATGCAAACGACCAGTTCCAGAAAGACCAAGGGAATATGTAGTATCCAAAAGAGTTGATTCTTTTAACAAACGTTTGGCGTGTGATACGGTAACAAATTGCAAAAACTCTTTTGGAGAGACCCCTGCCCAGACTCGGAAAACCTTTTGGAAATGGAAGGGACTAAGAGAGACCCGTTCTGCCAAAACATCCAAGTTTGGTTGATCCTCGAAGTGCTCCAATACGTATTCGATGGAGTCTTTTATGATTTCGTAGTGTTTGTGATTTTCATCCACAAAGATGATCCTAACGGATTTTCTTTCCGCTGAAAACCCGATTCTTGCGATTTCTGAAAATAAAATACAATTTGTTTGATTTTTTTGAATCCAATCTTAACCTCTTCTATAAGAATTAAAAGTGTTCCCTCCTTTGTATCCATTCCCAGTCCTAACCGCCTTACAATCCATTGTTGATTCCATCCAAACCAATCCAGTCACGATTTTGGATGCACCTCCTGGAACTGGAAAAACTACAGCTCTCCCCACAGAACTTCTAAAAGCAGGTGTTTCTTCTGGGAAAAAAATCTGCATCTTAGAGCCTAGGCGAATTGCTGCAAAAAATGCTGCTAAACGAATCAGTCAATCTCTGAACGAAGATGTAGGAACTACGGTAGGATACCGAGTCCGTTTCGATACCAAAGCCAACAAAGATACAAAGATTGAGTTTGTAACTGATGGGATTTTAACAAAAATTTTACTCACAGACCCGGAACTAAAAGACTATGGTTTGATTATCTTTGATGAATTCCATGAAAGGCGACTCGATTCTGATTTTTGTTTTGCATTAACACGTCGCACCCAAGAAGTCTTTCGAAATGATTTGAAGTTGCTCGTCATGTCCGCTACTTTAGAAGGACAAAATTTTGAATCCATAGGAATTCATTCGAAACCAATTCGAGTTAAAGCAGAAACACATCCCTTAGAAATTTTCCATATGGGGGATTCCAATAAAAATGTAAATTTTAGGTTACTGGACCTAATTCCAAAGGCCGTAGAACAAACAGAAGGTGATATACTAGTTTTTTTGTCTGGGAAAAAAGAAATCCACGACCTAAAAAACGGATTGGAACCCATACCACAAATCAAATCGAATGCGGTGGTGATGAGCCTTTATGGTGATATGAATTTAACAGATCAGGAACGAATTTTTTCACCAAATCCACAAGGTAAAAAAAAGATCATCCTTTCCACAAACATTGCAGAGTCATCCGTAACAATACCCGGAGTCCGCGTTGTTTTTGATACAGGTTTTCACAAACATGCAGTGTTCGATTCGGAATCGGGAGTTTCTCATCTAATCAAAGATCGTATCAGTTTGAGTAGTGCTAAACAAAGGGCTGGCCGAGCTGCCAGAGAAGGCAAAGGTTTTGTGTATCGCCTTTGGTCTTTGGAGGAAGAAAAATCTTTTTTGGATCGTACGAAACCAGAAATTTTAGAAGGGGACATTGATCGTTTGGTTTTGGAAGTAAAATCTTGGGGTGAGGAAATTCAACAATTACCTTTTTTAGACCCACCAAACAAAGGCTCTGTGGCAAAAAGTGTTCATCGTTTACAACTCCTAGGTTGTTTGGATTCACAATCCAATCTTACGGAACTCGGAAAAGAATGTTTAAGGTATCCCCTTCCCATTCGATTGGGAAAAATTTTATCCGTTTTACCAAAAGAAAAAGAAAGTGTAGTTGCAGACATTGTTTCGTTAGTGGGAAAAGAAAATTTTGGAACAGAAGCAAAATCGTTTCCGAAAGAAAATCCCCCAGAAAGTTTTCCCTATGAATTGAAGGCAGTATTTGATCAAATTTTGCGTATTTACAGGGAAAAATCGAATCTTTCATTGGTTTTGCCTGGGAAGGACAGACTGTTTTATTTAGCTTCTGGATTCCCTGATCGGATAGCCAAAACCAAAATTCTAAATGGAAAAGAGTTTAAACTTTCGAATGGAAAACAAGGAATCCTAAATACAACATCCATTCAAATTCCAGAATACATTCTTGTTTTAGATACATTTTCTTTTGGTCAGGATCTATTGATCACAAGTTTTCTTCCTATTGAGGAAAGTGAAATTGAAAAATTTTTTTTAGATCTCATTCACACAAAAGTGGTATCCGAAACAAGAACCAACCAACGCGGAGAATCGTTCCTCGTTGTAAAAGAAGAAAGAAATTTGGGGGAACTTGTTTTGAATTCTAAAGAAACAAAATCACCTGATCCAACCATACTCAGTTTGGCACTGACTGAATATATCACCAAGGCTGCCTTAGAAGAAGAATGGGAAAAAGATTTGGAGTTAAAAAACTTCTATAACCGAGTCCGATTTTTAGAAAATCATGCGGTTTTGGATATTAAAACTGACTTTCCTCATTTGAAAGAAACCTGCAAAGAATGGTTATTCCCTTTTATTAATTTTGACTCAGGAAAACTTTCTTTAGACAAACTCCCTTATTTAGAGGCATTTAAAGCCTATGTAGGGTACGACAAATTGAATTTAATCGATTCCTTTGCACCCTCCTCAATTCAAGTTCCTTCTGGTTCGCAGATCCAATTGAATTATGATGGAATAGAGCCGGAATTACATGTCAAATTACAAGAGTTATTTGGCCTAAAATCTCTACCAAAACTGGCAAACGGAAAGGTGAGTATCCTCATCCACCTGCTCTCTCCTGCTCGCAGACCCGTACAAATCACTAAAGATTTAGAAAGTTTTTGGAATCAAGGTTATCATGAAGTAAAAAAAGAATTAAAAGGAAGGTATCCGAGGCATCCTTGGCCCGATAAACCTTGGGAAGCTACACCCACAAAACATTTAAATCAAACCAAACGTTCGTAAGTGGATACCCAGCCTTTTTTATTCACAAAAAATTTGATCTGACAACTAGGACATAAATAATCACCTGCTTGTCTCCATCTAAGCAGTGTTTGGCATTCAGGGCAATGAACAGTTTTTTCTTCTGTTTTGGGAGCGAGTTCGTTTGCAGGAGTATCACTGACGATTTGTGATTCTAAATAATGAATACAATCCGATTCAGTTGTGTATAAAGACAATCCTTGTTTATGTTCTTCCGGTATGGAAATTTGAAGCCCAAATCCTGCTACTTTCGAACCTGTTTCTTTACAACGCTCCGTGATCTTTCTGATAAATTCCCACCCTACTTCTGTCACCTCTTCTACTTGTGAAAAATCAAGACAAAAAAGTGAGGGGGAAAGAGTTTCCTCCTTCAATTTCAGATAGAGTTCGGAGCCAATTTCCGCGGAAAATGTTCCCGCTAGGCGGAAAAGAAGTGATTTCAAACAGGTTTTTCCTCTTTTCTATTCTTCGGAAAAGATTCTGTATTTACAAGGAATTTTGTTCCTAATACCTTTATTTATCAGATATGAAATCGATACCGAGACGGTACTGGGTTTTTCCAGTCGACATACTCTTTATGTTTTTGTCGTATTTTCTCGCACACCTTGTGCGTTTTGAGAACATACGGTTTTTAGATAGTTATCCAGACTTTTGGGTCTGTGCCACAATCGTTGTAGTCTCTCGAAGTTTGGTATTTCTCTTTTCTGGAATCTACAGATCCCTTTGGTCTTACGCTTCCTTACACGATTTACTCTCTATCATAAAAGCGACGGTTCTTTCTTCGCTTGTTTCCACTCTGGCACTACTTTTTTACAATCGATTCTACCAACTGTCTCGAATGGTACCGATTCTTGATACACTCATTCTACTCGGATTTTTATGTTTACGAAGTTTGAGTTGGAGGATGTTACGAGAACAAATTTTCCATTCCGACAAATCTAAGGGAGGAACTCCCGTTTTACTTGTAGGAGCTGGGAAACTCGGCAGTTCTTTCTTAACAGAGATTAGACGCAATATGGATTTGGATTACCAACCGATTGGATTTTTGGATGACAACCTCTCTAAAAAAGGTGGTTACATTCAAGGGATTCCAATTCTCGGATCGACAGATGAAATTGGCAAAATTTTAGTTCGGTATGGTGTCAAAAAAGTCATTATGACTGTCCCCCAACCAGATGGACGGGTGGTCAGTAAACTTATGAAAGAATGTGAAAGTGCGGGAGCTGACTTTAAAATTTTACCTACTTTTGGTGAATACTTATCAGGGAAACCGAATATCACACAACTTCGTGAGGTACAAGTAGAAGACCTTTTGGGAAGGCCTACTGTAGATTTAGAAATTGAATCCATCCGTTCTTACTTAGAAAAAAAGGTAATCCTTGTTACTGGGGCTGGTGGTTCTATCGGTTCCGAAATTTGTCGCCAAGTGGCACTTTTTAAACCAAGTGTCCTTGTCATTCTAGATGCCGCAGAAACTCCGTTATACGAAATTGATTACGAACTTCGAAAAAATTTTGCAGATTTGAATATCGATATTCGTCCTGTCATTGCCGATGTAAAAAATTTATCGCGGATATCTGCTGTATTTGAAGAACACCGCCCTTCCGTAGTTTTCCATTCTGCTGCTTACAAACATGTTCCAATGATGGAGATCAACCCGTCGGAAGCCGTCTTAAACAATGTGATGGGCACAAAGAATGTAGCAGATGTTTGTCGACTGATAGGTGTGGATCGTTTTGTTTTGATATCCACTGACAAAGCAGTCAATCCAGTCAATGTGATGGGTGCATCAAAAAGGGCTGCTGAAATTTATTTACAACATATCTCACAAAACTCTAGAACAAAGTTCATCACCGTCAGGTTCGGGAATGTTTTAGGTTCCAATGGAAGTGTGATCCCTAGGTTTCGAGAACAAATCAAACGAGGGGGACCGGTTACAGTTACCCATCCTGAAGTCATTCGTTATTTTATGACCATACCGGAGGCCACACAACTGGTGTTACAGGCAGGGAGTATGGGAGAACATGGAGAAATTTTCCTTTTGGATATGGGAGAACCTGTAAAAATTCTTTCCCTTGCCGAAGAGATGATTCGTCTTTCTGGATACACTCCTCACAAAGATATACACATTGAATTTTCTGGTCTTCGCCCAGGAGAAAAGTTATATGAAGAACTTCTTTTAAACCAAGAAGGGATTAAAAAAACACACCATCCAAAGATTCGCATTGCAGCACCTTTGGAAAACTATAACCTACTACTTTTTCAAAATAAATTGAATCGGTTGTTTTCGCTTGCTAAAGCAAACAAAAATAGAGAGGTCTTCGGAGCCTTCAAAGATATCATTCCCGAATATAAAGTCCACGACGAATACATCGAGTGGGAAACATCACATGGTAAAAGGAATTTATGAGCGAAAAACTCACCCAGGAAGAAATCACCACATTACGTGAGTTTAAAAGAGACTTATTTAATCTCTATTGGGAACGGTTTGGAGTATTTTATATCCATGTAATGCCACATCCAAAACTGGAAATCGGTAAACGTGGGTTACTGAATGCAGAAAAAGAATCTGGCATTGTACTTGTGTTTGGTGACAAAGCTGTAAAAGTTTTAGACAGTAAACCAGATTACCTATTTGCAGAATTACAATTTGGTTCCGCTTGGGAACCTACTATGATTCCTTGGGATGCTGTATTTAGAATTTACGATAAGTTTCAAAACTCTGCTACTCAACTTCGGTTTCTCCAAGTAGAAGCAGGTCCTAACGCAGAAGAAAGTCCTCCTAAACCAAAGGTCACGAAACCAGAAGTCACTGGAGATGGGAATGTAATTCGTGTGGATTTTGGAGGGAAACGGAACGAATGAATTTTTTTACAATCACGAGAGGTGATCTCGACGGTTTTTTCGGTCTCATGGTAGACAACCTCATCCAACTCCTAGTTTTATCAGCTCTTTGTATTGGTGTTTGTGGTTTTCCACTCCTCTTTGTTACTTCTGTTGTCCTTCCGGGTGCTGCGGTTTCCTTACTGGTTGGAAATGTATTTTATGCATGGCAGGCCTGGAAACTCGGGCAACGAACTCACCGAACAGATGTTACTGCGATCCCCTATGGAATCAATACAGTTTCTCTCTTTGCCTTTGTCTTTTTTGTTATGTTCCCCACCTACCAAGCCACAGGTGACTATGTAGCTGCATGGAAAGCAGGTCTCCTTGTGTCCTTTGTTTCCGGATGTATCGAAGTGATCGGCTCTTTTGTTGCTGCAAAAATCCGAAAGTATACTCCTCGAGCCGCCCTTCTCTCTGCTTTGGCAGGAATTGCCATCACCTTCATTTCGATGGATTTTTTACTTCGTACTTTTGAAAGACCCATTGTCGCCTTTATTCCGCTAGGTGTCATTTTATTACAATATTTCGGTAAAGTTCGTTTCCCTTTTGGAATTCCTGGGGGACTACTTTCGGTTATGTTTGGAATTTTATTGTCCTATTTGTCTTCGTTTTGGGGAGATCCTATCTACAAACCAGGAGCCATAGAAAACGGATTACAAACTCTTGGGATTTATTTTCCCAAAATTTCCATCAGTCCTCTAATTGATACACTTAACTATGCGAATATCAAAGCCTACTTTTCTATCATCCTTCCCATGGGTGTTTTTAATGTCATAGGTTCCTTACAAAATATTGAATCCGCAGAAGCATCGGGAGATAGTTTTGATACAAAAACTTCTCTTCTTGTCAACGGACTCGGTACTCTTGCGGGAACTGCATTTGGTTCACCTTTTCCTACAACCATTTATATTGGACACCCTGGATGGAAGGCACTCGGGGCTAAACATAGTTATTCGGTGCTTTCTGGAATTTTTATGACCATAGTCAGTTTGTTTGGACTGATGGGTCTCATCCAAGCCTTGATTCCTGTCGAAGCGGGGATGGCCATTGTTCTTTGGATCGGAATTGTGATCACAAGCCAGGCCTTCCAAGCCATACCGAAACACCACTCTCCCGCCGTTGTGGTTGGTCTTCTACCTGCCTTTGCAGGTTGGGCAGTGCTTATCATTCAAAACGTATTTATCTTTTTAGATGGGAAACTACAATCCACCTTACAAGAGCTAGGTGTAAAGCAAACGATCCACTTCTCTTTATCTGATATTCCTCCACATTTAAACTTTCTCCCCTATGCTTTGGGTGGTGTCATCGCTTTGTCACAAGGTTTTCTCATCACATCAATGGTTTGGTCTGCGATGGTAGTTTTTATTTTAGAAAGAGAATGGACAAAAGCTTCCCTTTGGGCAGTGATTGCAGGGATTCTTTCAATAGTGGGTTGGATTCATGCATATGAATTACAAGGGAACGCCATTCTGAACCGATTTACAGAACTTGCAAGTTGGGACTTTCCCATTGCCTACTTTTCGTTGGCGACTTTATTTTTATTGATACAGCTTCTCAATAATCCAAAAGGAAATCCGGACAAATTCGGGCATTAATTTGCTTGTAATCTAGGACTCAAACAAGTACAGTTTGAGTCTAACAAACAGGTTCCACGTGAACCTTAAGGAGAACAATTTCCTATGACTTGGATCAAACGAATCGGTTTTTTCCTGTTAACCAATATTTTGATTATGACTACCATCTCTATCGTAACCACTCTACTTGGTTCGATGGGATTTAGCATCCGTGCCTATGGTTTGGATCTAACACAGCTCATTGTATTCTGTTTAATGTGGGGTATGGCGGGGTCTTTCATTTCGCTTTTACTTTCTAAAATGATGGCGAAGTGGTCGATGGGCGTAAAAGTCATCGATCCTAAAAATGCTTCTGCGCCTGAGATGGATGTCTATCGCCGAGTACAATCTTTGGCACAACGAGCACATCTTCCTATGCCTGAAGTAGGAATTTACGAATCCCCTGAAGTGAATGCATTTGCGACAGGTCCAAGTAAATCTAGCTCTTTAGTGGCAGTTTCTACGGGATTACTCAATCGTATGAACGCACAAGAGTTAGAAGGTGTACTTGCACATGAATTGTCACACGTTGCCAATGGAGACATGGTGACACTCACTCTGATTCAAGGTGTTGTGAACTCGTTTGCTATGTTTATCTCTCGTATCATTGCTTATATTGCTTCCAACGCAGTGAAAGAAGAAATGGCACATATCGTAAGGATTGCAGTGACCATACTTCTAGACATTGTGTTCTCGATTCTTGGTTCTATGGCAGTGGCTTATTTCTCACGCCAAAGAGAGTTTCGTGCGGACGCCGGTGGTGCGAAACTTGCGGGAAGAGAATCAATGATTTCTGCTTTGGAATCACTACGCAAAATGGTAGATATGCCAGAAGATCCGAGAGGAGAGGCTCTTGCTTCCTTTAAGATCTCTTCTAATAAAGGTGGATTCCTTTCCTTGTTTGCAACCCACCCTGCTTTAGAAGAAAGAATTTTAGCCCTCAAACAAATGAGATAAAATCTTCTCACAAAAGACTAACAAAGTAGAAAGGTCGGCTAAATAGTCGGCCTTTTTTTATTGCAAAGCCTTAGTCTTCCTTGGTTTCATCCTATTATGTCCATTGTTAAATCTAAGATCCGCACCATTCCCGATTACCCGAAACCAGGGATTCTTTTTCGCGATATTACTTCCCTTCTCATCGACCCAGAAGGATTCCAACTCACCATTGGAATGTTTGTAGAACGATACCAAAATGCTAAATTAAATAAAATTGCTGCTATTGATGCCCGAGGTTTTATCCCTGGTGCTGCTTTGGCTTTCCAGTTGGGTGTAGGATTTGTTCCCATCCGAAAGAAAGGTAAACTACCGGGAACCACTATCTCCGAGTCTTATGCTTTGGAATACGGTGTGGATCATGTGGAAATTCATACAGATGCCATCAGTCCCGGCGAACGTGTTTTAATTATGGACGACTTGATTGCCACCGGGGGTACTTTGGAGGCTTCAATCAAATTGGTTCAAAACCTTAAAGGTGTGGTTCATGAATGTTCTACCATCATCAACTTACCAGATTTAGGTGGAGCAAAACGAATTAAAGATACTTACGGAATTGATGTATTTTCTATTTGCGAATTTGAAGGACATTAAAATAGAAATTTAATTTCTGCTAAAAACAAAGAGTTCTCTTTAGGTTATAGATTTCCAATCAGAACTCTTTGTTTTATCCACACGGATACTTACCTCGTTTCCAAGAAAATTCCATCGAACCACAAACAATTTTTTTAAAATGTGAATCCCACGTCCGCTTGTGACTAACTTTCTATCTGATTCGATAGGGCTTGGAATGAGCCTGGGATTAAAACCTTTTCCACTATCAATTACGTATACGTCGATGTATTTACGTGATTCGAATACATGAACTGTAATGATGTCCTCTTCTCTTTTCCCACCATGTTCTAGTGCATTGTCCAGAGTTTCATCCACAAGGATCTGAAACCAAAAACTATCCATAACCGTTCGCCAATTCCTTTTCTCATACAATCCCCAAAGGTTTTCTTTGATGAGTCTTGAATTAGATCTTGTTGCTGGGATTTGGTCTTCGAATATTTTTGTCGATCTTTCAAATAAAAAAGAAAACGGATGAGTTAAGTAGTCTTCTGTGAAAGAATAATGGAACAAAAAGATAACAAAACAAGAAAGAAATAACAAATTCACAAAAAGGAAAAAATGTAAAAAATATTTTGTTGTTAAGGGTATGAGCTCGGGGAAAAAACAAAGACTTATAAAAAGGATACAAGTAAGTAAGGTAGCTAAATAAATATATTCCATAAACTTTTGAATCGCAGGAAAGTTATACCTGAGTTTGGCGATGATCAAATAAGCAAATGCAAAAAACGTAATCGAGTAATAAGCGTTATAATAATATTTCAATAAAATCAAACTAGTCCCAGGATATATTTCGTTTAGGATTCCCAAGTCTACAAATAACAACATGATCCCCATTCCGAGTACAAAGGAACAAATGACAACAAGGCGTGGAAAATTGCGAAAGAAAGTTGGAAATTGTAATCCAAAGTATAATAGAACAAATGATAAAAAGATCAAATAGGTGGAGAGTGTATGGGGATGGTTAAGAATGTTTTTTTCTAAGAACAAACTATTAGCAAAGATTGTCAAATCTCCGATAAAGAAAAAAGCCGCTAAGACAGAAAAACTTGTTTTCATTCTTGTCCGCGGATTCTTTCTAAATGAAACAATGCCGGCAATCAATGAAAAACAGGCGGTAACTCCAAATATGATGGATTCAAACAAACTCATGCAAAAACAAAAAAAAATTCTCCTCTCCCCATCTCTCTTTGCGAGTACTATTTTATTTTTTACGAGTTTATTCCTAAGTCCACTTTATCCTGAAGAAAACAGACAATCCATCGACGAAATCAAGAAATCTGTAGTCCAAATCCGAGTGTTTTCACAAGCCAAAGACCCCTTCTCTCCCTGGATTTCCTCTGGGATTTCTGCCTCCACTGGCTCTGGGTTTTTAATCTCTCGAAACCGCATCCTCACCAATGCTCACGTAGTCTCCAACGCCAAATTTATGGAGGCACAAAGGAACAACCAAACCGAATGGTATGAATTGAAAGTTCTATTTATTGCTCATGATTGTGACTTGGCTCTTCTCGAAGTTGCGGATCCAGAATTTTATACCGATAGTAATTACTTAGAATTAGGGAACTTACCAGAGCTTGCAAGCCCTGTGGATATTATTGGCTATCCGATTGGCGGTAGCAAAATATCCGTTAGCCGAGGAATTGTTTCTAGGATTGAACAGTCAACCTATGCTCATTCTCAAATCGATAGTCATTTGGTGGTTCAAGTGGATGCAGCCATCAATCCTGGAAACTCGGGTGGGCCTGCACTACAAAATGGGAAAGTAGTTGGTGTTGCCTTCCAAGCTTCCACCAAAGGAGAAAACATTGGTTATATCATTCCCACAGGAGTGATCCAACATTTTCTAAAAGATATTGAAGATGGAATTTATCATGGTTACGTCGAATTAGGAATTCAAACACAACCTTCCTATTCAGATTCCCATAGGCAATTTTATGGAATTCCTAATTTGGAGGAAGGTGTCTTTGTTACAAAGGTTTTGAAATCAGGTTCTGCTGATGGACATTTAAAACCAGGAGACTACTTAACAGCAATTGATGGGCGTAAAATTGGGAGAAATGGGAATCTACTTGAAACAAATTCGATCGACTTTCTGGAACTTGTGGACAACAAGTTTGCGGGTGAAGAGATCCGATTTGATCTGATTCGGGATAAGAAAAAAATTAGTATAAAATTCCCAGCGAAAAAAATGCCACAGATGGACCACCAAAGGTCAAGGTATGGCGTAGATTACGATTATCTCGTGTTTGGTGGTCTTGTGTTTCAAACAGTCAATCGAGACCTTCTCGAAGCATGGAGTAAAAACGGACAAACACAAGGTGGAAGTTTACTCGTTTACCGATTTTATGATGCTACAACTCTTTCTGACGGACAGTCAGAAGATGTAGTTTTGTACCGGAAATTACCTCATCCGATCAACTCTAATTCTGATTTTTATTTGAATATGGTCGTGGAATCTTTGAATGGAATAAAGATCAAAAATCTAAACCATTTGAAGGAGACTGTTCGGTCTTCCACAGAAAAAACCATCCGAATCCAATTTTATGGAATTCAATTACCTATGATTTTGGACCGAGAAGAATCAGAACGGGCTGACCTGGAAATAAAAAAATCTTACCACCTAACAGGAAACTAATTTAATGTTATTCTTAAATAGAAATTCTATAATCTTTTTTATTTTCTTAATATCTTTGACAGGACAATTAATTGGAAAATCGATTCCGGTGGCAATGACGGATGCATCTATTCTCCAAGTCAAAGTAACCGTTCAGTATCCCCATTTTCTCCAACCTTGGAGGTTTAAAAATCCTGAGGTTCGTCATTCCACCGGAATCTATATTGGCGAAAATCAAATTTTAATCCCAGCCCAAGCAGTTTATTTTTATACAAGTATTGAAATCAAAAAACCCGATTCGCTGAAAGTATATACAGCCGAATTAGAACGATTAGATCCGGACTTAGGACTCGCCATTTTAAAATTGAATGATCCGAATGTTTCTAAAGACCTAAAGGCAGTTGTTTTTCCAAACGAATTATTTTTACCGGGTACTGGCCTCGTAATGGAAAGTAAAGACCAACGGACCTTGGAAGAAAAGAAAATTCGAATGTTAAGGTTAGATATAGATTCGTATTCTAGTGGTTATGTGGAACTTCCCTTTATAGAAATCCAATCCGAAGAAAAACTAGATGGTGTGGGCGAACTCATCGTGGATGCTACTGCGAGAATCCCCCAAGGTATTTTATACCAATTCAAAGAAAATAATACGGGAAGAGTAATCCCTTCATTTTCTATCAAACATTTCATTGAAGGAAAACCATTTCCGTTTAAAGGATTTCGATTTAAACCTTTAACGGATACGGCAACCAGAAACCACTACGGATTACGAAAGGATGATTTAGGTGTACTTGTAGCAGAAATTTATCCAGGATCTTCTGCGGATGGGGTTTTACAATTAGAGGATGTATTACTTGAAGTTTCTAATTGTAAAATAGATCCTAAAGGTTACTTTGATCATCCAAAATTTGGGAAACTAAATGTATCTTATTTATTTCATAATACCAACGATGCAGACTCTCAATTCGGAAAAAAAATAAAACTAAAAGTATTTAGAAATAAAAAACCAATATCCCTTGAATTAGATTTAAAACCACTCCCAGAGTCTGCTATTCGAATTCCACATGGGAACTCCAGGTTTCAAACTCCCAAATATTTAATGTTAGCAGGTATTATTTTCCAAGAACTTTCGGAACAATATTTAACAGAACATGGGAACCAGTGGCGGAATCGAGTAAATAAAGAACTACTTTACTTAAACGATTTTTACCGTATCAAAAGAAATACAAACGAAGGAAAAGTAGTATTTTTGTCCCAAGTATTACCACTGTCAGGAAATAAAGCTTACCACACAGCTCACCAAATGATTCTAAAAACTGTAAATGGAACTCCCATCCAATCTCTCACACAATTACAAAATTTTGTACGCGATTCAGATTCAACTTACATTCGTTTTGTGATGTCTGATGGATTCGAACTTATTTTTAAAAAACCAGAGATCCAAACACTCAATGCAGAAGCAAAACAAAGTTTTCAGATTCCAAAGGATTCTAATTTTTAAAATCCTATTTGGTAACCCAATTGTTTAGAAATGAGTAAAACTTTTACGAGAAATAAAACAAGAATGAATAAAGTGAATAGTATATATTCTTGTTTGCGAATCGTTTTATCTTCATTCATCAACAATAATAATACCGGAATCGAAAGCGTAAACATACGAGAGACATTTTCATAAACTGACCAAAAATGGTAATATCCAGCCGTGCCCACCATAAACATAACTAACAAAAATGAAATTCGAAATTCCCAACCTTTGCGAACTTGACCCGTAAAAGGCAAAAACAATCCCAGAAAAAATAAAATAAGAAGTGGAAACCTTGAAAATAGCCGAGCCAAGTCTTTCCAATTAGTACCACTGGCAACTTGTCTCCAAATAGATTCCATATAGGAAATAAGTCCCTCAAATGGCAGAATAAAATCGGTAAGCCGACCCGGTCTCCAATTCGGGAAACGGTATGCCAAATACAAATGCCAACAAACAGGAATGATCAGTACAGAACCAACTACAAAAATCCGTTTCCAATCTTTTCGGAAAAGAGCGGCAAGACCTAAGGGAAATAACAAAAACAAAGCAGGTTCTTTAGTTAAAATGGCCAAACTTGAAAGCAAAATAAAAGGGAAATAATTTTCTTTTACATAATAATAGTAAGCTATAACAAGGATCGATACCATTACTGTATCACTTACGAGTACATAATAACTTCCCAAAGCAAAAGGACTTAGAAGATATAAAATGGCAAAAGGTTTTGTATCTTCATTCAAAAGCCGACGTAAATAGAAATAAGAAATGATTGTTAAAACAATATTCCAAAAGTACATCCCAAATATTGCTGCAGATTTACCCAAAAATCCAAACAAAGCAATTAACAAAGGATAGCCGATTCGCGGTGCCCGGTAGGATTCATCAAAACCTTTTGGCCAATTGAGATTAAATTCAGAAAGTGGTCTTGAGAAATAATAGAAGATTTGGCCATCATAACCCGCACCTAAATCTCCCTTTTCTCCTTTGAATAAAACTGCTTTTTCCGGTGTTTCTGTTTGGTTTTGTAAAGCAAATTCATAACCAAAGTTCACCATAGAACTCGGATTCCATTCATACTTTTTCCAATACCCTAAAGCGGAAATTCCCCAGATGAGAAAAAAAGACAACACAGTAAGCCACTGTTTCGAATTAAAAAACAAAAATATTGGTAATAGACGTTTGAATACCATCGGTTTTGACTCCAACTAAGGATTTGAATTTGAAATTTTAGACTCTACTGACTGAGAAAAAACAGAGTTATAATAATTGGCACCTTCGTATGTTAGATGATGCGGATCAAAAAAGTAACGAACATCACTTACTGCGTCCGTATGATCAATCAATGTTTGACCTCGAGTTTCCAAATGAGATTTTAATTTGGAAATCCAATCCTGTCTCCACTTTGAATTTTTATAAAAGGCAAATTCAATTGGATTTTCAGGGCTTAAAACCAATACAAAAGGAACTTTGTGTTCGTAAAAATAATCAGAGATTCTGAGGATTCGATCAAATTCGGGCCACGGGGAGAAGGATATAGTGTTTACATTTTTTTTGGCTTCCCGAACAAAATGTAACCGCCAAAGTTCATTTCTAGTTCCTGCATCACGGATCATACGTTCAAAGTAGTCTTCTTTAAAGTCCGCAGTTGTCATTGTTACTAAACGTGTATCATCCCAATAACTACCGCGAGAGTAGGAACGATTTTCAAACTTTGAGTTTTTACAAAAAAAATGCGATAACCGAACACCGACAGATTCATCTCGCCCATACCGAATGAGGTTCACCTCTTTTGCAGAAGGTAATTCAGATAGAACTTGGATTTGTACCACGGACCAGTCCATTGAATTTTGAACTAACGATCCCCAATCCAGATCATTCCAACCGGAATGATCAAAGGTTTTTTCTATTTCCTGAATCGACATTTGATTGGAAAAAAAGTTTTTATCTTTAAAAAAACGAAACTTTAATTTTGTTTTTGGCTTTTGAATGAAGATGGACTCTTTTGATTTTTTTTCCGAACAAGTTAAAGTTGCAGTCTCTTTAGTCCATCCTTTAGACCAAATCCCTTCTATTGGTTTTTCCCCTTGGTAGAGATGATATTTTCTACCACTACGAAAGTGATTGTCTATATAAACTTCTATTGGATCCCAGAAGAAAACACGAAATCGACTTACATAAAATAATGATTTGGTGGCAAGTTTAGAGATGGTTTTTCTTGGTAACTCTATCCAATGATCATTTAAGTATGCTTTAGGATAAATTGTTTTTGCAGGATATCTTTCCCCAAATTCTTTTACCCATTTTTCCTCATCAAAATGGAATTTCCCGTCCATCGGCGTCTGGTATTCCCACTGTAAATCCGCAAAATTGTGTATATACACCACTAAATTAGGATGGGAAATTAAAAGATTTTCTTTATAATAATCCAGATCCGTTGGCGCCATGGCCACATGTGAAAAAAAAGAATATTTAGTTTTGGGATTTACTTTTTGGTTCAAAAGGTCTGGTAATACCGAATACAAAGCAACAGAACTTCCGGCAATGATGGTTCGATGTTTGTCTTCTGAAGACTGCAATTCTTTTGTTTTGTGAATGAAATTATACCATGGAGAAGAATCCCATTCTGTTTCATTTGGGAACAAAAAATATAGGTCGAAAAAAAACAATCGATCCAAAAAGAAAACCCCACCAAACAAACTGCAGGTGATGATAAAAACCTTCCATTTCAGTCCGAAACGGGATTTGTTTAGGGGTATTGTGGGATCAGTTTCCATTTTCGTAACAAAAGTTTCTTAGCAAATTGGATTGCCAGTTTTAATACCTTTCGGTTAAAACTACTATTCGAAAAGATATAACGAATTGATAATTCTTTAATAGAACCACCATTGTTTGATACAATCGATAACGCTTCCATATGAAAGTCAAAGGCAACGGATTCCAAAGGATATGTTGCAATTTTTTCAAACATAGGTTTCGAATATCGTCTGTATCCGCTAGTGCAGTCTCGTAAACCAGCTCCCAAAAGATTCAAAATTCCCTTGGAAAGGCAGTAGTTCATTACTTTGGCAGCAAGCCAAGAAATAAACCTACGATAAATAGGAACGTTAACAGTAGAAGTTCTAGAGCCAATGACCAAATCACACTCAGGAAAGGATTGGAACTCTTTCAGATAACTAGCGTCATGTGACAGGCCGGCATCCATAGTGATGACCCAGTCGTATCCTTTTTCCACGGCATATTTCATTCCATCCTGAATGCCTTTTGGAATATGAGTATTTTTTTCATGTCGAATGACGTGAAGGCGTTTTCCAAATTCTTTCTGTAGTTTGGCCAAGATAGTTGGTGTAGAATCCTTACTGGCATCATCCGTTACTGAAACATCTGCATAGACAATGGCACCCCGCACCACCTCTTCGATGGTTTCAGCTTCATTGTATGCGGGGATGATGACCAAAGTTTTATTTGCCATACTACTTTCCAGAGATATTGAATACGTCTTTGTTTGCTTCAATCCATTTTAGGAGTCGAGTGACACCTTCTTTTGGCAAAATTTTTGGATTGAATCCGAATTTTTTTGCTTCTTTGATGTCGCAAATAAAATAACGCATGTCACCTGGTCTTTCGACCTCAAAAAGGATTTCTTGTTTTTTACCGAGAATTTCGCCAATCAGATGAATACATTCCAAAAGTGAAATTTTATGAGGACTTGCTCCACCAATATTGTACACACCAGGAATTGGGTTTTTAAAAAACTCTAAATAAGACTTAGCGCCATCTTCTGCATGTAAGATATCTCTTGTTTGTTTTCCTGTTCCAAAAATTCGAAGTGGAAGCCCAAACACCGAACGGATTGCAAAATTTGCGACCCAACCATGATCTTCACCACCAAACTGGCGCTCGCCGTAAATTCCAGTGAATCGAAAACTAGCAGCTTTCACTCCATACATATCTGTATATGATCTTACATAGTGTTCCGCACTCATTTTAGATGCGTGGAGAGGAGAAATTTGACCCACCATTGTTGGTTGTTCCACCGAAATTTCCACAGGATTTCTTTCGTAAGAAGTTTTACCTTCCGTCAAACTATCATTAATGGAGTTTCCGTATACGTGGATGGAAGATGTATTCACAACAGGGATTTTGTGTTTTCTCGCCGCTTCCATCACATTAAAAGTTCCAATTACGTTTGTTGAAAAATCTAATTCAGGGTCTTCCCAGGAAATTGTCATAGCAGGTTGAGCTGCAGTGTGAATGATATAATCACAATCCGCCGAACGGTCCATTAAATGTTCTAAATTTCGAATGTCACCTTTAACCATAGTGACACCAATTGATTTTAAATAATTCCAGTTATAATCTCGAGTGGCATCACTACCATAACCAGTTCGTTTTAATTCATATTTGGTCATGTTGTCAAAACTAACTACATCCCAACCTTCTTTACGAAATAATTCACAAACATGGGATCCTAAAAATCCACATCCGCCTGTTACCAATACTTTATTCGCCATCGCGATCTTCTCCTAGGTAAAACTTTTTAGATAAAATCAATTTCACTATGTGAATTACATCCGAAATCATATCTCGCAATCGGTATTCCACCTGTCCTACAGGTTTGAAGTAAGAAACAGGAATTTCAATACAACGCATATGAGATCTAACAATGTCGATCATCAGTTCGACAATGAACTTACGATCCTGAGTATATAACTGTGGTTTGACTCGCTCGTAAGACTCACGCCAAACAGAAAAAAATTGACAATCCACATCAGTAAATCGTGGTTCTTGTCCCCACCAAAATACTTCGACCAATTTTCCCATCAGTAAGTTCACTAAACGATAAAGAGGTTTGAGATTGGAACCTTGTTCGATCATCTGTCTTGTGGTGCGAGTACCAATCACCATATCAGAGTCTTTCATATACTCTAGTAATTTAGGGAAATCTTTGGAACGAAAAGATCCGTCAGGAGAAACAACAACAATGATATCGCCGGTTGTGTATTCAATTCCCCTTCTCACTTGTTCCCCAAGTCTTGTAGGATCCCCATCACCAGGGAAGGTATAAGTTTTAACTTTTTCCTTTTTACTGAGTGCCAAAGTTTCGTCTGTTGATTCGTTATCGATAACTATAATTTCATTAAATTTATCTTTGAAATCAACAATCACATCAGTGATGGATCTTTCGTTATTGTTTGTTGGTATGACTAAACTTGTTTTAAATTTATGAAATAAATCATTTCTTACTTCATACACTGCATGATAATAATCTTGCATCGAGTTGATATTGAAATATTCGCAACTAAGGGTTGTTGCATATACCCCACCTTTTGATTCTTTGGCCATCTTATCGATAACATCTGTGATCTCCACAACACCAGACTTAGTCGAAGTTGGAGTTTTTTTGAAAAACTCAAAGTAATCAGGGGTAAAAAAATAGCTACCCAACCCTAGAAGTTCATTGGGAGGGTTTTCAGGTTTTTCAACCAAATTTAGTATTTTATCATTCTCTAATACAACAGAATAGTTCTTTCGAATTCTTGAAAGTAAAGATGTTTTTACAATCCCAATCGATGCTGCCATATTGGGATGTTTTTTTAAAACTTTTAGAAAATGATCGTGGTCTGTGCGGTAATAAAACTCATCCCCGAGAATGGTGAGAAATGGTTCGTGGATGGTTCTTTCGAGACTGGCTACGTCCGAAGCCAATCCTTTTTGAGTCCAATCGACAGGTTCGATCACTACTTTCGGCAATGCCAAACGAATGTGGTCAATTTCCGAGATGATTTGTTCTTTGAGATGGCCTACCAAAACATAGATCTTTTCAATTCCAAAGGTTTTTACCATCAGTTCCACATTACGGTGGAGGATGGACTTTCCTTCGATGACGAAGAGAGGTTTTGGAATGAAACTGGTTCGGGGATATGCTCGGGTTCCTTTTCCGGCAGCTGCAATGACCCCAATTCTAATCTTTTTCAATGTAAAAGGAAAGTCCCTGGAACGAACCCGTGGGTCAATTAGAAAAGGTTCGTTTCCACCGGTAGAATTGCAGACCGGGTTCCGATTTGTATCCTTGGAACGGCTCCCAGGTTCGTTTAGATGGATTCCAGGACTTTTCTGGATCTTTTCCACCCAACCCGTTTAGATGGAAGCCCCAAATGCCTTCTGTAGTCATCCGTTCTGCCTCAAAACGAACCGCGACAGGACTTCCCACATTGTGTTCTATCACATAAGGTAAGGGAACCTGTTTTCTTGTCCCAAGCAAAGATTCCGAAATCTGATAAAGCCCATTCGAATCCGCTTCTAAGCGGAACTGTAAATGGTCACAGTCAAACCGACGAAGGAGTGCCATTTTTTTGCCCCAACTGTCTGCAGCGCGAATTTGGCAGGCCTCAGGAACTAGGAGGAGACCTGACCCTTCCGTTGTGACCTTTCCCACAAATAATACTTCTTCCCATCCACGAGAATTTTGGAACCGTAACTCCTGGGCATTATAAAAAGACTTTCCCTTTTCTGTGAAAATCTCTATTCCTAATATTAGATAGCCATTCTCCGTAGCGAGTTTCTCGGAAAAATACAAGCCATCCAACGACTTTGCGAAGTTTGGATTCGTCCAAAAGAATGTCAGGGAAAAAAGACCCGCTGCTAGGAATTTATGCATTTGAAACGACTGATCCTTTTTCCTATTCTTTTCATAACATCATTCACGTCTGATTGCAATCTCCTAAATCCACAAATAGAAAAAAATAACAACCTGCTCCTACTCCTGGGTGCGTATTCTTTATATGGAGCCAGTTGTGTGAATGGTCCAGATATCTGGGCAAGGGATCTAACAACATCAAGTAGTGTTTGTGTAGCGGTAGATTTAGTAAGTTCTGGGACCAACGTAGAAGTTTATAAAGAAAGATCGTTATTCGTTAATTACGATTTAGTTAAGTTTGCTCGTGATTTTGATACAATTACTTATCCTATATTGATATCTACATTTGGGGCACCGAGTGATGTGGATGGTGACGGTAAAGTAAAAATTCTCGTCATGGACATTCGAGATGGTGCAACAGCAAACAGTGCTTATGTGGCTGGATACTACGACCCAGTGAACTACTTCCCAGACAATATATTCTCACGGGTTCGTTCCAATTACGCAGAAGTTTTATATTTAGATGGGAAAGAACTGATAGCAGCAGTTAATTATGATCCCAATGCGTTTGCTTCCACTGCAGCCCATGAATTCCAACATCTATTACGGTATCCCAGAATGAGGAATGCAAACCAAACCGACGAACTTTGGATCAACGAAGGTACAAGCGAAGTGTCAAGTGACATTGCAGGATATGGACCCCAAAATAGTCGAATGGATTGTTATTCGGGAGTCAATGATTCGCGTTGTAATGATGGGATCAATGGGGTCTCACTAATCGACTGGGATAGTTCTAATTCTGATATCTTAAAACAATATTCCTATGCCTATGTCTTTATGCGTTATCTCTATGATATCTCTGGAACCACCAATACACAAAGACAAACCTTCTTTCGAGAAACTGTCATTGGGGCATCTGGGACAAGGGCAAATTCGACAGGGAACCTAATCACCTTGTTTAGAACTGCTGCTCCCAATTTCGATTCTTCATTACTCGGTTCACAAAACTCTGATGTATTCTTTCGCATCTTTACTTTACTCAGTGCTCAAAGTTTTGGACTAGCCAATCTTACTGCCGTAGAACAAGTGACAAGTGATGCTACCGCACCGACAACAATCAACCTCAGTGCGGCCCTAACCAGATATCCTTTTTCCGCAAATTTTACTAGGATCATCACAAATCCAGTCGCACCCACGACAGCAAAAACTTCCATCAAACAAGGATCCACAAACTTCTATAATACGGGAACACCTTCCATTTCTGCTGGTTCATCTAGAAAAAACTATGGACGGGTTACTACAGGAACAACTAAAGGAATTTTCTTTTGGGCGGATGCCCCTTCCGGGTTGACTACAAATTTAAAATATGTGCAAACGGACAATGAGGGAACGGTTCCTTCCATTCCACAAAAACCTCGTTCCCTCAAATCAGTGATTGAATCCTCCACTGGGCCTATACCCATTTGTGGAATCGAATTTACAGACGATTCGGTTCGTACTTCCGAAAGTATTCCAATAGAATAGAACGCATTAGACTACGATAACAATCCTTTGCTACGTGCCCTCCATCTGCAAACGCATTACAGGTATAAGACGGATCGTTCTTCAGTTTCAGAATTGAGAAATTTTTACTGGATGTGAGTGTATCGATTTCCTTTTCCCAAGTTTTCACCAGAGCCTCTTTTTCCATTAGAGCTTCAAAGTCAGGAGAAGAAAGTGGCCAAACAATCACCGTTTTGATTTTTTCTGCCTGCAATCGGTCTAATATTTTTTCATAAAAACCAAATTGCATGGGACTACGAACGTAAGATGCAAATAACCAATCCAGAGTTCTATGGCTTGTCATTTGTAAAGAATTGGAATCCTTTTCCATATAATTGTCTATAGGAGAAAGTCCATTTCCATTATGAGTCAGGATATAATCATAAGTTGCCTGATGCATTCCAATAGCGTTATCCAAATACGGATTTTTATAATTTTTCCACATTTGGTCTATATAGGGTTTATAAGTTCCCACTGCAAAAAGTTTACGACCCAGATAAAAAGAGGCATGGTCTTTTCCAAACAAACCCAAATTAGAAAGAACATAGGATAAATCGAAACTATAAGTTAGGTTTGAACTTTTGAATACTGAGTTTTGGTTGAACTGATTTGGATCGGTTTCCATAACAACGAGATCTGGTTTAATGCCCGCATCCAAAATCTTTGTTAGCTGAAAGTCATAATAAGCAGGTGTGGTTACCGCGGAAGAAAGGTTGTAAACATCCCAATCCGGATAAAAAGAAACCAATTCATCATGATCAAAATAAAGTAACCGCGACGAACCCAAAATGAGCATGATTTTTTTGACTTTGGGAGAATGAACTCCCGGTTTTTCAGTAAGGAGTTTTTCTAAAAAATCCGACTTGGCTTTATAATTAACAGCCGTTAAGTCAATCTTAGTAATTGTCTGAATGTAGGGAATTCTAAATATAGAATCAACAACAAACAAAAACAGTAAAAGGATAACCGGGTAAAAAAGAAACCGTGCCTTGAGCATATCTGAAAGGAGAAAGGAAACGGATTTAATTGTAAAGCGAATTGAGACACCTCCCTCGATGTTTCGGTCGAGGGAGTCGAAGTTTTAAGCGACTTGGATACGAGCTAGTTTGCGTTTCTTTTTTAGATTTACAAACCAATCATCCGAGTTACGGACATGGCTTACTAACTTTTTCACGTATTCCCGATTTTCCGGATTCAAAATCTCACGTGCTTCTTGAATGATTTCTTCTACAGTCTTCACATGAAAGGTAAAATAACTAGTAAAGAGCTCGTAATACTCTCTGTCTGTATTCTCCCAGTCCTTTGACTGAATGTCATTGTAAAACTCAGATAACTGTGGTATGTCGATCTCAGGTGTCGCATCAAAATGATTGTTCATCATAGCGATACGGTCTGTTATATCAGTTAATTTCTGGAAATACGGTTCCAATTCAGGATATTCCATCTTCGAACCCTCCTTAACAACCCTTACTTTTACCAGGATTTTAGAAAGGGTCTAGAGATCAAGATTTTTTAAAAAATTTAGTGATATCTGGATTTTGTTTTAGAAAGTCTTTTAAGTGAATGGCTTGCCCATCCCAAGCTTCTTTGGCTCCTTCAATCCAAACATCAGAACCATCTCCGTCAGGGAATCCACCATTAATGATTGTTAGCTGAGATTTGTCCCCACCTTTGGATTCAAATAATAATTGTAAAAAAATGGCACCACTTGGATCTGCTGGATGGTCTTTCCACTCCATAACCAATTCTTTCAGTGGTTCTATCTTTTTGTAGGTACCATGAGTGGTAAAATCACCCTCTAGTCCTAATTTCCATGTCCAAGAGAAGTCACCACCTACCTTCGGTCTTCCTTTTACCTCGTCCGCCAACCAATGTACTAACACTTCATAGACGGTAACTCCCGACCACAATCGTTCTATTGGTTCATCAAAGGTAAATACAGACTTCGTTTCTCTCATAGACAGAGTAGTAAAGGTTTGGGTTTTCTTTGGCAAGATGTTTTTTTAAAGTAAGAACACTACTGATAACGGTTCGTTACCAGTAAGTTTGTGTTTTGTACGAGTTAGATATTCAGATTGTTTGGCCTAACATAAACAGATTGAACTACACTGATATTTCTCATTTGAAACGCTGCCGCACAATAAGCTAAATAATATCTCCACTTTCTGATAAAAGTTTCACTATAACCCTGGTTTCTTACCTCAAGGATGTTTTCTTCAAAACTCTTTAGCCAAAACCGTAAAGTCTTCGCATAACTAAGACCCAGATCTTCCAGATGGAAAAGATACATGTCACCTGTACGGTTGATGGCTTGGTTCATTCGCCCAATTGAAGGGAGTAAAGAACCCGGGAAAATATGTTTCTGAATGAAATCGATTCCCTTTTTGAACGAAGTAAACCGGGAATCAGGGCAAGTGATGACTTGAAGAGCCATAATCCCATCCTTTGTGAGAAGGTCTTGGCACTTTTGAAAGAAGGTTTCGTAAAATGCATCTCCTACCGCCTCTAACATTTCTACAGAAACAATTTTTGTAAATTGTCCTTCTAACTTTCGATAATCCTGAATGCGAATTTCGATTTTATCACTAAGTCCTTCCTTCTCGATTTTTTCTTTAGCAAAACTATATTGTTCTTCGGAAAGGGTCACAGTAGTAACACGGCATCCATAATTTTTTGCAGCATGGATCGACAAAAATCCCCACCCACTTCCAATTTCCAAAAGATGATCGGCTGGATTTAACTTCAACTTTTGACAGAGTTTATCTACCTTCTTAGTTTGTGCCTCTTCTAATGTATCTTCAAGTGCTTCGAAATAAGCAGAACTATAAGTCATCGTTGGATCTAAAAATAATTTATAAAATCGATTCCCCAAATCATAATGTTCTACAATATTTTTTTTACTGCCGGTTAAGGTGTTCTTTCTCAAAAAATGCAGGAATTTATTACCTAAATTGAATAAATCCAAATGGAATAATTTCTTTTTGGCACCCGACATATTCGGACTATCATCCACATTCAAAATAAACCACGAGATTACATTTTCAATTGAATCGGTTTCCCAATCTCCAGTTAAATAAGATTCCGAAAACCCAATGTCACCATATAACACTGATTTTTTGAAAAAAACCGGATCCTTCACATGAACGAGAGCTGAGTGAAATTTTGAGTCGAACAAAGAATCGGGATCACCGATGACCACTTGTTCTCCATCAGGAAGGATCATTCGTAAGGATCCTCTTTTCATGGAACTCATTGCTTTAAAAAAAATTTTCCTATAAATAGGAAACTGATCTGTGATAGACTTGTTCTTTAATTCGGTAAAAAGTTTTGAATCAATCGTGTCTTGTAAGAGGGACTGGTTCTGTGATTTTTCCAAGGGGAACTCCTGTTTGTTTCTCTAAGTTTTGGTGTTTCGAAATGTATGGAATTTTTTTGACCCATAACTTGAACGCCTGCCAATGAATCAATGTTATTATTTTGACGGTGATAAATGGGAATCGGGCAAAAAGTTTTAATAAGTATTTTGATTGGAATGGAATTTTTTTTCCAAGAAAGGAAGTAACTAAAATTCGTTTTCCATTTTCGAAAGAGTCGACACCAATCTGTAATTCTTCTTTCGGTACATTCAATCGAAACTCAAATTCGGAATCTAAAGGAATGAAAGGTGAGACATAAAAATTCTTCTGTTCTCTAATGTACACTTCAGGATCAGCAATCGTTCCTTTTGTCTTCTTAAAGTATCCAAGATAGGGTTTGATTTCGCCAAACGTATTCCCGACTTCCGCAATGGATACTAGGGGCTCCCCTGCCTTATCATAACAAAAATAAAAACTGACGGGATTAAACCCATAACCAAGGATACGAAGGTTGGTTAGAAGAAATATCTTTCCAATGTTTGTGACCCCAGAGGCTTCGAGAAAGGCCTTTATATTTTCATAAACGTTCTCTTTTCCAAACTGGATATGGTCTTTGTCATAAAAGGAAAAAAGATTCCATCGGTTTCTGGAAAACCAAAAACTTTTGTGGGACAACTGGTCTATTTCGGAAAGGTCCAAATAAAAATTGAATATTTTGTATTGGAACTTGTTTGGTTTTGGGGCGGTCCGGGCATGAAATACATCCGCCGCATACATGCAGGAATTTAAGTCCATGGATCCCTTTTTAAAATACTCCGAGAGACATTCACTGCGGACAAAAATCCATCTTCGTGAAATCCATACCGAAAATAAGCACCGGCATAATAAATAGGGCCATTTTGATTCAACTCAAAAAGGCGACTTTGACCAAGAGAGGCTTCTACAGAAAATAGCGGATGTTCATAATCGATTTTTTTGATAATTTTATCTTTCTCAACACGTCCTGGGTCGTTGATCGTTACAAAATAATTTTGTTTTTTAGAAACATTTTGCAAACGGTTCATCCAATAGATGGTATACGGATCTTGTTTTCCCATCTCCCCTTCTACAATTTTATAATTCCAACTCGACCAACATGAGGAAATTTTTGGCATATCACTCGCATCCGTATGGAGAGTGGCAGTATTGTGTTGGTATTTGTAAAGGGGAAGAAGTTCATTCTCTAATTTCGTAGGATTTCCTAGTAATTTCGCAGAAATATGGCCATGGGTGGCAAGTAAAACTTTATCAAAAACTTGCTTTTTATTCTCACCAAACACAAGTTCTACCTTTCCATCCGTAGTTCTGTTCACTTGTTTCACAGGAGTGTTCAAACGAATGAGATCTTTAATGGGTGGAATGATTCGTTTTATATACTCATGAGATCCACCGTCCACGGTATACCATTGGTGTTGGGTATTCAGACCCAAAAATCCATGGTTATAAAAAAAACGAATGAGTGACTTAGCGGGGAACTCCAACATAAGATCAGGAGGAGTAGACCAAACTGCTGAACTCATAGGAATTAAATAGAAGTTGAGGATGTCTTTCCCAAATCCGAAGGTTTCCATGTACTGACCCAAATTCCAAGTATCATACTTAGGATCTTCTAAAATCTTTGGTGCCGACTTGTTAAACCTGTCTATCTCAAGTAACATCTTCAAATATCGAGGGCGGAAAAGATTCTTTTTCTGGGCAAATAATCCGGTTAGGCCTGAACCACAAAACTCTAATTTGGTGGGATCATGTTGGACACTAAAAGACATATCCGATTTTTTTGTCGGAACATTTAGTGTTTGGAATAGTCTAAGTAAGTTTGGATAGGTGACATGATTGAACACAATGAACCCGGTATCAATCGGAATGGAAACTCCATCCTCTTCTACCATAACAGTATTCGTATGACCACCTATATAATCGGCACTGTCAAATATGGTTAAATCAAAATCATTTTTTAAAAAGTACGCAGAACCGAGACCAGCGATTCCCGTACCAACAATAGCTAATGTTTCTTTCACTTGTTTCCCTGGTGGTGATTAGACCGTCAGAGAAAGAGTTGGTTCATTTGCAGATGGACTTCTTCTGCTTTCTTTTGTGCAACTTGTCCGAAATTTTCTTCCAAAGAACTAAGGGTGATTCCCCGGGAAGAATTGATAAGCGAATGTTTTCCAGAAGCTTGGATGATGGATTCTAAATCCCCACCTTGGGCACCGAATCCAGGAATGAGAAAATACATTTCTGGATGGCGGGAACGTAAGGTTTTGATTTCTGAGGGATGGGTTCCGCCCACAACAAGTCCGACCTGGTTTGGGTACTCTTCACCGAGCCTTGCCATCTGATCACTCACCTCTTCATATAAAAAGATATCCTTCCCTACCAATTTTTGTTTTTGAAAATCAGCAGAACTAGGATTGGAAGTAAGGCCTAGGACAAAAATATAACCACCGAGATCCAAATAAGGAACCAAACTATCACGGCCCATATAAGGATTTACAGTGAGCGCATCTACCCCCAAGGTCTTGAAAAAATACTTAGCATACTCTTTAGAAGTATTGGCAAGATCCCCTCGTTTGGCATCCATCACAATGGGCACTTGTGGCGAAACTTCCTTCATCACTCGGACCATATGTTCCAAAGCAAAATATCCTTCCGCACCTAACCGTTCAAAAAAGGCAACGTTCGGTTTCCAAGAGGTTGCATAAGGATGAGTGTAACGAATGATGGTTTCTGCAAAATGAACAAGTGGAGCCTTAGACTCCAAACTAACTTTGGGTAATTTTTCTAATTCAGGATCAAGACCGATACAAAGCAGAGACTTAAGTGTATCTCGTCTAGTGTCAAATTTTTGAATGAAGTTGGATGAATGGTTCACTTAGGTTCCTTAATTTGGATCTTTTGTTTTCTTTTGTCTAATTCCATATCAATGTCTCTTTTTTTGTAACGACCGTAAATATGGCCCGGGATCACAGCAACAGCGGTGATGGGATTGGCCACCACATCTCCAATAGCGCCTCCCACATAAGTAGAATAAGCCGGTGTGAGCAGTTCATAAGAAGATTCTAACTGTTCTCTATCATTTTTTTCTGCAAAATAATTTAAGGCATCATCAGAGGCTCTTGCTTCATGATAGAGTGCACCAACCACAGGGATGGCATATACGGCGGCATATAAAGTTCTTTTTTCTCTTTGGGCAAAGTCTTTGGCATGCCCTCCTTCGTGGATGACAACAGGAGGTAAGTCAGAATACACATTGATTGTGTTGGTAAAAGAATTGTAGTGATCCCCTCCTATAGTTCCTGCAAATAAACGACCAGGAAGAAAAGTATACGCGAGTAAAGAAATGGACCCAAAGAAATACCGAACCACAGGATTGATATTTTTGTTTTTAGGCAGACGTTTCCATTCAGAAATCGGAGCATATTGGTTGAAACGTACTTTCACATCTCGTAAATTGTTTTCTTTGATATAACGAATCAGATATTCCTTTGTTTCTTTTGAAATATGATGGTTGTCCGCTTTTAAATTAAGGAGGACTAATTTAGAAGGAAGAGAAAAAATCCAATTTCCAGTTTGGTCCAAAATCCAAATTGGTTCTCCTTCTTCAAATTGTGGATCGTCTTCGGTAAATTCGGGACTCGGAAGGTATGGATTCCCGTAGTTGTATGGTTTTTCTAATGAATAACAGTTTATGAAATAAAAACCAATCCAGATGAATAGGAGAATGACACGAAATTTCATAAACTCTCTAAAATCTCTTTCAGTTTTGGATCCACTGGTTCTTGTTTTGTTGGTGTTTGTTTCTGTTTTATAGGTGCAGACTCCGGCTGAGGAGATTCATCTACCGGTGAACTTCCGTTATACCCGGACAAAACTTCCAACTTTGCAAAAAATTCCGACAAAGAATTTCTTCCCAATTGGTTCAATTGGTCTTCTCGATTCCCCCGAAATCCATTATATGGAACATACCATAACAATGGTATCACGGTTAGAATACTTCCGGTTAAATAACAATTGGTCACACGAGAATCAATTTCATCATAATAAGAAAATACTTCTTCTGTAGAACTACCAATTTGAATTCGTACCTTCAGACGAACGAAACTTAAATTTTTAGAACACTTATCAAGGGAAACCAATTGGAATTCATCAACTAAAATCTTCCCTCCTCTATCGAGTAACAAAGGATAACGATTCCCACGCATAGAAAGTTCTTTTCTTATCAAATAGGACAAAGGACCATATTCATTGGGAAGTCCTTCGGGACTTGAAAAATATCCATCATAAATCCCCATCTTCATTCGGTTCTCTTCTTTGACTTTGATCTCAATATGATCCATTTTTTTGACAAATTCAAATGCAGTTTCATTCGGGAAAGGACGATACACCCGAAGGGAAATCCCACAACCCATTCCCAACAAAGAAACAAAAACCAATAACAGAGAATGAAAACAAATTTTAAAAAACATAAGTATATCCAAAGTATAAATTCTGAATTAGATAACTTCGAGAAAGGCGTTTGTCCCGACCATCTGCCTCATAATAAGCAGAACTCAAATAAAAATCTCTCACTCCCGAATGAAAAGAATCCTGATTTAAGGCCCGAATCCCTGGCACATAAGATTCGTTAGCTCTCCATATATATTGGATGACTTGTAAACCCAAGTGAAATTTATGGTGGTCAAACGGTTGCCAATTGAATTGTCCGACTAGATCAAGTCCAACAATGGTTGTTTGCACTGGTTTTTCTGAAAATACAGAATAGGCTTCTTCACCCAAAACCATACCTTCCGCAAATCTTGGTACACCGCCAGTTTGGGTAAAAATATCCCTTCTGTATTGAAGTCGACCAAGAGGAGTAAAAAACAAATCTCCTCCTAATTCATATGAAAACCCGTCTTCCAATTTATGATAAAATTTGAATCCTGTACTTGGAGCAAGATATCGCATTGAATCTCGCATAACTCCCGTTTGCCTCATCGTCTGGGAGGAAAAAACGGAATTTGTGTGAAAAGATCCGGCTCGGATTCCAAAATCCCAACTATAACCAATATTTTTAGAAAACTCTTCATAAATTTTAACAACTAATTTATGCTCTGCGCTATACAGACGATCCGAATGGTATGCAGACTGCGTTTCACCCAAAAATCCTATAGAAAGGAAATCATTTGTTGTTTGAAACTGAAAGTAAACATATTCCAATCCCCATTTTGCAGATTTATGTTTGTATGCCACTCGAGGCGATAAAGAACCAGAAGCTCGATTCGAATTCTCTAAATCGTAGGAATAAGGAAGAGTTCGAATGTTTTGGTATCCAATGGGGGATCGAGGATAATACGGTGTGCCTGCCTGGAAAGCCACACGGCCATTATCAAGTGCCCAGTCATTACCTGGAGAAAAAACCCCAAACTGAGTTAAGCCCCGAAACCCGACCTCCCAAGTTCCTTGGTTGAATTCCAAAGAACCTTGGTTGGTTGCTGGGATGTTTTTTGTGGGTGAAACATATTGTTCTTGAGTGTTTCGATCACGAAATTGATCAGAACGAATTTTTTTGACTTTGTTACGGATTTCTTCTGATTTTTTTGGATACCCACGTTCCTCATAAGATTCCGCTTCTAATTCCAACTGTGTTGCTTTTGTTTCTTCTGCCCACAATGAATGGGTAGTTGTCAGAAAAGATAAGAACAGTAGGAAAAAGAATACGAGAATCTGTTTCACAAAGAATCTATCCTTTTCGTTTGATATAAGCTTTTGCAAATTCAGGAAGTACAAAAGCAGCTTTGTGAATTTCAGGACTATAGTATTTGAGTCCTTTAGGAACTCGTTTAGGATCTGGTGTCACAGAATAAGGATCTATCGCATTGGATAAAAAAGTAAACCCAATGATTCCAGAAGGATAGGTAGGAATCGTTGTGTAATAGTATCCATACTCAGGAAAAATTTTGGGAATGAAATTGAATAGAGAAGAAATCACATCTCCATGATACCAAAAAGATTCCGCTTGAGTCGCAATGATTCCTGTTGGTTTCAATGCACTTGCCATATCCCGAAAAAATGGTTCTTTAAATAGGACTTCTGCTGGGCCTACTGGATCACTAGAATCGACTAGAATCACATCAAAACGGCCTTGGTTTTCACGAGCAAATTTGGCACCATCATCATAATAATGAATGACCTTTGGATCTTTCATCGCATCAGCACATTCAGGAAAATATTTATAACTAATATCTACAACGGCTTTGTCAATCTCGCATAACACAACTTCTTTGACAGAAGGGTGTTTTAATACTTCGCGAACCGTTCCACCGTCTCCCCCACCAATCACAAGTACCGATTCTGGATTTGGGTGACTCATCATGGGGATGTGGGCTATCATTTCATGATATGAATGTTCGTCTTTGTTAGTAACCATTGTTACACCATCAAGTGTAAACATGCGGCCAAAGGATTGTGTTTCAAAAATATCGATTTTTTGGAACGGAGATTGTAGGCTTTCGATTGTTTTTGTTACCCGGTAACTGACAGCGCGCCCTTTTTCTAATTCCAATTTTTCGGTATACCAAATCTCCATTGATTTCTCCTAAGGTTTCTCTCTTTGAACCAGATTTGATTTGGGAAGAAGAAGGTGTAGTTTTTTTTAAAGTTTCTTGGTTTGGGGAAGATTAAAAATTCAACTTGGCGAGAACTGGGTGTTTCAGTTCCATTGCCTTGTATGCAGAAATATTCCCGTGTTTTTTACCTGCTTGGTTTTTTATCCATGCCACTATTCATTTTATTACTGGTTTATGGTTATATCAAAATCAACGAAATGGCGAGTGAAGAAATCCATTGGGGTCATAACAAATCCTTCGCTTTTGGACAGGCTTCCCGCGAAGGAAAACTCATTCTCCTGGCAGTGACCAAATCTCGTTGTGAGATGCTCCAAGGCCTTGAATGCGGCGAAGGCAAACCAGATCTCGGTGCTTATGTTTTACTGAACTACACTCCGAGAGACCAAGAATTCCAAACTTTGATTTTGGATGACCGGTTTGGTTCCTTAAAAACAGATCCCATTCCCCAATACTTCCTACTCAATTCTTCTGGGGAAATCCGTCATATGTCAACGCAGCTTCCCAGTGTAGAAGAGATGCAAAAACTCCCTAAAAAAGAATGATCTTTTTTAAATCCTAACCAAAATTCTCTTGCAAGTTCCTTTTCGAAACCATACCCTATGGGGTATAGACTTGCGGAGGATTTATGTTAGGACTCACTGTTCACAGAAAAAAAAATTTTGAAGATACCATCACCGACACAACCGAAGCCCTAAAAAAAGAAGGTTTTGGTGTTTTAACTACAATCGACGTCAAACACACACTCAAAGAAAAGATAGGAGTCGATTTCAAAAGATACACCATTCTTGGAGCATGTAACCCAAGTTTTGCGCACAAAGCCCTACAAACCGCCGACGAAATCGGACTATTACTCCCCTGCAATGTGGTTGTCACCGAAGAAAAAAATGGGGAAACCAAAGTATCCATCTTCGACCCAATGACCATGACAAAACTCGTCCAAAACCCAGAACTAGAAAAGATTGCTAAAGAAGTACAAGAAAAATTAATTCAAGTCATCCACCATTTACACGAATGAATTAGATTTTAATCATTGGGGCGCCTCGCCAATGGCTTGGAGTCCCCACATTCTATCCATTAGGCGATCCCGCTTTTCGCTCCAATCTTTCTGGAAGGCCTTTTTGTATCCAACAGGGTTCTCGAACCAGAAAGGATTTCCGCTACAATCGGTGGCGCTTTGGGGACTGATCCTAAAAAAAATTAGTATGTATTTGTTTCTTTCTCCTTCTTTGTTTGAGACGGTAAGAAAGTTTTTTCATTATCATCTGATAATGAAAACTGATAAATATCTTTCATCAGTTCCAATCGTTTTGTTAATGTTAAATTACAAACATTCATTTTGAAAAAAAGATTTGGTTCATCAAACCTGTACATACTTTCCCACTTAGTTTCGTAAATTCTTGTCCACTGGTCTTCAAATTTTTCTGATCTTAATACCAGATACAAAATGCATTGATCTTCCTTTCCCAATGGATAGTTTAAATACAAAGTCCCAAATGAATCTTTCGGAACAGACTGGGCACTCAGAGAAAATCCAAAAACAGTGAACTCTCTATTTAATTTTTCTTCGCTGATGAGAACTCTGTTCCTTCCCCATCCATAAATAATAGTGATATAAAGAATAAAACTAGAGAAAAAAATGAAAACAGTTCCCCAGAGAATCTGTGAGTAAGAAGGGAATTTTTTTGCCGGTGCTAATCTAAAAAAATAGTAAACCAAACAAAGCCCATAAAGAAATACAACCGTAGAACCTAAAAGATAAAGTACACTCGGATCAGGCACCCAGTCCCATTCTGGTTGGATTTCCTTTCTCGAAATACCAAGACCGAATTTCCTTTGTTTCGATTTTTCCAGAAGAATCCTAGAAGGAATTTCGGCAATATGATTCAATACTGGGAGACCAAGTAAACTCACTAGTGATTTTAAATTTTGTTTTTGGTTTGTTGGCTCAAGTGACCCAAGTTCTAATTCAAAACCATAAGAAGTCAGTAGGCTTATGTGTTGGATTTTTGGATCCGGTTTTGGTTTGGATGTATCTACATCCTCCTCTTCCAGAAAAGCTGAGTCCGGTAATAAAAGTAAAAACTGAAACTCCGAAAAAGGAATTTTGAATTTTGTGGATTCTTTTGTTACCGTGATTTCCCGAGAAACCCCATCGAGTAGAATCGAAGTTTTTTCTGTTCCGAGAGGTGTGAATAAACCTACAACAAACCAAAAAATCCCACTCACTAACATCATAAAGGGATGGTTGAATGTGGGGTCTTCTACAGGTTTTTTTTTCAGAAAGCTTGGGAGACTAAATAGTATGAATACAGAACCAACCAAAAGGATAAAGACCTTGGCTGCGATCCAAACAAAAGAAAGGCCCCCATCTTCCATCTGAATCCCATTGTTTAAAATGACTAAGTTCATAATTTTTTAATCCCCACTATAGCCACCAAACTTTCTGGCCGGATTTCTTGTTTCATACAAAATTTTCCAACCAGAAAGGATTTCTGCTATCATTGAGGTGTATGAGATTTGTTTTTTTACTAATCGATCATCCTATTTGGATTTCTCCATCACTTACAAAAACCAGGAAGACTTTTTGTTGGATTCGGAAGTCTCGCATAACAAACAGTAACTCCTTCGGTGGTCATCCCAAAAAGATTCAGTTTAGGTCCACCCACCGGATATTGAGCCGTTGACCCAGGGCCTTCTTGCCATTCGATGCGATAATTTCCTTCTGGTTGGCCTTTGCTCATCTGTCCTTTGACAACACTACTTGTTTTTTTATAACAGGATTTAATCTCCCGATTGTTACTAATGACAAGCCAAGCCACGGGACTGGGAGAAGGATTTTTAACACAATCTGAAGTGAGAACCCAACTCCCTTCTAAAATGGTCTTAGTGTCTTCAGCTCCCGCTTTTTCTCCTGACTGGCACTGGAATACGAGTGCAGAAACCGCGAACGCAAATACAAAAGTAATTTTCTTCAAAACAGGCTCCTTGGCGGAAATTGATTATGATTTCCACAAAGAGACATTAGAGATCAAAAAATAAAGAATCTGTCAAACTTTATTACAAATATTTGAAGGTTATTTTGAAATTTCCAAACAAGGGGTTTGCGGTATTTTTCTTACCCTATTTATCTCTAAAAAATCACAAAACAGAAAATAGTTGGCACCTAACGGAGAATGATTCCGCTAAGGAATATTTTATTTTTTGTCTATTTTTTTATTGAAGCTTCTAGAGAGAATGTACCAATTTGACAACTCGGATAAACCCAAGTATTTTCCGTTAGGCGGAAATGCTGAAGTCATGCCATCATTATTACAAAAGGACCCTATATGAATCAAAAAATCTACGGAACCATCCTTCTCTACCTAA
Source organism: Leptospira perdikensis (assembly GCF_004769575.1). Lineage (NCBI taxonomy): Bacteria > Pseudomonadati > Spirochaetota > Leptospiria > Leptospirales > Leptospiraceae > Leptospira > Leptospira perdikensis. The sequence goes on from NZ_RQGA01000007.1 coordinate 184,185, forward strand.
TGGTGATTACAAATGTCCAAGCGGCTGACCCCATTAAGTTAGAAATTTTTGATGAAGAAGAATACCAAATCGTATTTACCGATTCTAATGAGACCAATTCGATTCGGGAATACTTACGAAAGGTGGATCAATTAGAAAAATGGGATCGAATGATCACCAAATTTGAATGGAAAAACGTTCAGAAAATCAAAGAGATTCTACCCACTTATACAGCAAAGGTGATCACTCCCAATTCGATCAGAACACCAAATGTATTTCAGAATACTCATTCCTCACAAAAAGAAGATTATATATTCGAATTTTTTCTATCTCCCGGAACAGGAGGATATATTGAATACAATTTGCATCGAATGATCACAACAAATGAGGATAAAGTTTTATCTTTTATTTTTGCCATTAAAATCCCAATGACCGGAACCAAGGAAGTAGATCAAGAAACTGTCAGAAAGATTTTAGAACCGAACAGAACCAAATGGATTGCAGAAATAAAAGAAGTTAAAATAAACTAAATTTTAATCGGTTTAACATAAGAAGACCAACAAGAAGTATGGCTCCAAAACTGAATCAATTAATACCAATGATATACACTACTGACTTGCAAGGTACAGTGGACTTTTATGTGAAATCACTAGGATTTGTTTGTTTAACAAACAAAAAGGATTTGGGTTGGGCGAAAGTGCAACTGGATAACGCAGGCCTAATGATCAGTAAACCAAATGACCACATACCCTTTGAAAAACCAACTTTCACGGGTTCCTTCTACTTCCATACAGATAATGTAGACAACATCTGGAACCGAGTTAAAGACAAATTGAAAGTATGTTATCCCATTGAAAACTTTGAATATGGAATGAGAGAATTTGCAGTTTACGACAACAACGGTTATTTACTACAATTTGGACAAACCATAATTCTAGCTGCAAACTAGACAACTCTGTCGGTCCTACGTCGAACCTACCTCTTCCGCTTTACCACCCTCTGCTTTTTTTCGAAATACTTCCAATATTGCACAAAACAAAATCACACCACCACCTAACCACAACCTTTCGGGAGGTACTTCGCCGAGAAAATACCAGGCCGCCAAACTTCCGTAAATGGGGCTAAGAGTAGACAAAGTTCCCGCCGTGGTCACAGATAAGTTAGATAAACTACGAATCCAAATCGTATGGGCAAGTGAGGTAAAAATCCCAGCAAGTACAACTTGAAACAAAAGATATTTTGGTTCCGCTAACATTACAAAAAGGCCATCCGCAAAGGGAAGAAGAACTACAGATGTTGCAAGCAGTTGGGTGAAAAGAATTTGGGCACTGGGATAGTGAACATGCATTTCTTTGGTAAGTTGATTACGAATCGCATACAACACGGCCGAAACCACACCCCAAACCACTCCTTGGAACATTTGGTTGTTCCAGGAAAGATCCGGCACAATGAGAAACAGTCCAAAAAAGGAAAAAAGAGCCAAAAAGAAAGCAAACGGTTCAGGGCGCTTTCCACCAAACAATGGTTCCAAGAGAGCAGAAAACACAGGATAAGTGAAAAGAGACAACATCCCTACAGCAACCGTGGAAACTTGGATGGAGTGAAAGTATGTCACCCAGTGCAGGGCAAAAAGAATCCCAATTCCAAATACAAACAAAAAGTCTTTAAAACTTCGGTAGGATACAGACTTCCCACGAAGCCAGAAAAAAAGTCCGAGTAAAATGACAGAAAATAAGGCCCGACCAGAAATGATCGTAACGGCAGGAAAGGGAAGGAGTTTGGCAAACAAAGTGACGTTCCCCATGATGAGGACCGTCAAATTGAGTTCCAAGATCGACCGTAAAAAAGAGGGAGAAGAAGACTTCACTTCTTACTTAGGATTCGACCCCCAAAAATTTGGCGATGGATTTTCTGTCTTTTTCCAAACTATGTTTGTGAATTTCTTCAATTGCCTTTTCTACAATCGGAGAAACAAATAAGAGACTAGAAATCACATCCACATCGTAGGAACGTTTGGATTCGGCTCCATCCGCTTCGTATTTACTTTTACCTTTGATCACAAATACATTGTCTTTTCCTGGTGGGGAGATTTTGAATTCGTGAGTGTTCGTAGTAATGTCAAAAGTGGATTCTTCCAAAAGAGAAAGATCGTTCAATGCTGCCGAAAGTACGGCAGGCATAGATCCTTCCAAACTCACTTTGCGTTTTTGGCGAATGATATTCCCATCTTTGGTTTCTTCCAAAAGAGTTACATTTTTAAGATCAGGAAACTGATCTAGATGTTTATATCTTTCCTCTCTCGCATGTAGGAGTTTGTCGAGGGGAACGGAAAATGTATGAGTTACTTGGTATTTCACTATTTCTTCTTACCTTTTTTCTTAGCGGGTTTTGTTTTTGGTTTTGATACCGCTTTTTTTACGGCTTTTTTGGCTGCCTTTTTCACAGTTTTCTTCGCAGAAGGTTTGTTTGTTGGTTTGGCAGCTTTTTTAGCAGATGGTTTTGTTAAAGAAACCTTTGCTTTTGGCGCAGGTTTCGCCGCTTTTGGTTTTGCAGACACCTTGTTCGAAGGATTCACTTGTTCCATTAATTCTTCATCTTCCCAATAGAAAACTTGGTCTGCAGGGGTAGACTGTTCCATTGCCATAGCTTGAGCTTCTAGGAGAGAATTATTGGACTCGTTGAAGTTGGCTAATTTTTGGAATAATAAATTGATTTTAGGATCTTTGAATTTGTTTCGAATGGTAGCATAAAAATTACGAGCATCTTCCCCTTCTCTAATGGCAAGTTCCAATGCTTTTCTTTCGTCTGCTTTCACTTCTGCGTGTTTATTTCGGTCCAATCTGTCCATAACCTTTTGGATGGTTGACGAATGGAACTTTTCAATTTCAGAAAGTTGTTTTAAGTTAGGAAGTTCTTTTCCTTCTGCACCTTTATAAATTTCTTTAATGAATTTAATATGTTCATCACCATCTAACGCAAGTTGGCTGAACAGTTCTCGAATTTGACCTTCCGGTAAACTTTCGGAAAGTTTTAGATAAAAATTGAAACATTGAACTTCGTGTTCAATTGCGGCTGCAACTGCCTCGATAAAGGATGTTTTTTTTAGTGATTTCATAATCCCATTCCCCGGTTATTCAAAACCATAAATACGATACTCGCGAGTTTTATGTGAATCAAGTATTTTTCACTGATTGGACATCCAACTCTTCCGACTTTGTGGCAGAGTATATGAGGACTTGGGCAATGTAATAGGTGATCATAATTCCCATAGATGCAGTGAATCTGTCCATTTCTGGTTTTAGAAACATAGAATATGCTATAATGGAATCAGAAAGGATAAATACCAAGGCACCCAACAGTCCTAGATAAAAAGGTTTGGAAACCGAATTTCTCGCAGCAGCACGCCAACCCATTAGGCAGATAGCAGAAATATAGACTCCTACAGGAATGAGAAGAGGTCCCAGTTTTGGAACAAGAACTAAGAAGAAAGAACTACCAAATAGTAAAAACGGGACTGCCAGTAAAGGTTTAACTTTTGAGTCCAATGTGAAAGCATATGAGTAGATCAATTGGGCAATCAGAAAGGAACCGAGTCCAAATACAAAATATCCTTCTTTGGGAAGAGCAAGGAAAGCATCCCCAAAAAGAGAAAACACTAGACCCACAGCCACCAATTTCCCACGTTTTTCCAAAGTCGGAAAGTAGCGAAAGAGTGCTACAATGAGAATCAATATTGGAATGATTTTGGAAGGGAGGTAGAGGGCATCATGTTTTGTGATCGTAGCGATCGCCAAAAGATGCACAATAGAATAGAGAACAAACAAAACAATTTCTTTAGCCATATTTCTTACTTTACAGGGATATCATTCTCGAGATTTCATCAGATGAAAGCCCGAGTGATCAGCCTATGAAACAAACACGACCCTTGTCCATCCTTTTCTTAATCTGTCTCCTATGGACCCATAGTTTATCCGCAAGAGAAGTGCCATCTGGTGGCGAAATGTTGATTGATTTGATTGTTGCGCGTCCTATGGGACTTGCCGGTACCCTTCTCGGAACCGCAGCCTTTGTTGTCGCCTCCCCTTTCACATTATTGTCGGGAACGTTTTTACAATCAGGCAGACGTCTTGTTGTTTACCCTGCTAAATTCACCTTCACACGTGGGTTAGGCGACTTTCCGGGTTATATGGAAGACTACCAAATCGTAGAGGAATAAATTGAACGAATTTTTATTTTCAGACTTCCCTGAAGTTTCCACTGAGGATTGGAAAAACCAAATCCTCAAAGATTTAAAAGGTAACCCTTGGGACAAAGTCACATGGGAAACAGAAGAAGGATTCAAAATCGAACCCTTCTACCGCAAAGAAGATATCCCCGAACTTCCTAGAGTGTACAAACGGAATCCAGGATGGAATATCACTGAAACCATCCTGTCTGAATCAGAACTGAATGACCTTTCCAAAAAAGGTGCGGATGCTGCAGTCCTTATCTCACACGAAGAAGATGGAAACCAATTTGGATTAAAAATCAAATCTTCTAGTGACTTGGAAAAACTTGCAGGCCAGACGGGAAATCTTCCCCTTGTGGTCTCCCTTAGCTCTAGAACTACATCTTTTGCTGACTCACTTAAAAAACTTACATCTTCGCATAACATCGTTCTTGGCGATTTGGATCCTTACGGAACTGCACTTTTATCTGGGGAATTAAAAATCGAAGAAGGTGCTATCGGAAAATCTTTTGCAACACTTTCCGGAACCAAAGGATTTGCTGGTGTTGGGATTCATAGTTACTACTTACGAGATGCCGGGGCTTCCATTGGCCAAGAGTTGGCCTATTCTCTTTCTTGGGGAGTGGACTATTTAAACCGCCATATTGATGTTGGTGTTTCGATTGAAGACGCTGCTGCCAACATTTGGTTCTGGATGGGAATTGGTTCCGACTACTTTACCGAAATGGCAAAATTTCGAGCCATGCGGATCCTCTGGACAGAAGTTTTGAATGCTTACAAACCTGGCCTTGGAGAAAGTGTTCCGGCCCTTATCGTTGCAAGAACTTCCAATTTCCAATTCACGGCTTACGACCCCTATGTCAATATGTTACGCGGAACAACTGCTGCAATGTCTGCTGTCATGGGTGGGGCCGATTTTGTTTCTGTTTTACCATTTGATTCTGAATACTCCGCACAACAAGAGTTAGGCAAACGAATTGCCAGAAATTCACAACTCCTTCTTCGTTATGAGTCCTTCCTTGACAAAGTGGAAGACCCAGCTGCTGGATCTTATTATTTAGAAGTCCTCACTAAAAAACTAGCAGAAACAGCATGGTCTCAATTTCAAACTTTAGAAAAAGACGGTGGATTTGGGGATGCTTTGAAAAAAGGTACCATCCAGAAAGAGATCACAACTCGTGCTGATAAAAAAAGAAATGCTCTAGCCACCAAAAAAGAAATCTTACTCGGAACAAACCAATACCCTCTTCCTTCCGAAAGACATCCTGAACTTGTCAGTTCTTTAGAAGAGACCAAAAAACAAATTGGAACAACAAAGAAGACAACCTATGTAAGTCTTGTTCCCGTTCGTCTTTCTTACGAATTTGACAAATGGAGAAATATCACAGACACTCATATCGCATCGGGGGAAAAACTTCCAAAGATTTTTTTACTCACCATCGGTGACTTAACTATGCGAAAAGCAAGAGCCGGGTTTAGTTCCAACTTTCTCGGTTGCCTTGGGTATGAAATCATCGATAACCTCGGATTCACTTCTGTTAAAGAAGGTGTGTCGGCAGCCAAAGAACTCGGTGCAGAAATCGTTGTCTTATGTTCGTCTGACGAAGAGTATGCGACCTACCTGCCCGAATTTGTTTTGGAGATGAAAACCCAATTGCCTAACTCCTGGAAATTACTCGCAGGATATCCAAAAGACCTCATCACACAAGCCGAATCTCTCGGGATCGACGACTTCATCCATATGAAACGAAACATCGTGGAATTTATGGAAAAAGCCCAAACCAAATGGATCGGGAAATAAAATGAACAAACCCAATTTTGCCAATACTCCTCTTTCTTTCGGTTCTACAAAACCAGACCCCAAGGCCATATCCCTTTGGCAAACCGCGGAAGGAATCACCATTCAATCTCGTTATGCGAAGGCCGATTTGGATGGAATCGAACACTTAAATTATGCCGCAGGAATTCCCCCTTATTTACGTGGTCCTTATTCTACGATGTATGTGAATAAACCTTGGACCGTTCGTCAGTACGCAGGATTTTCCACGGCCGAAGAATCCAATGCTTTTTATCGTAGAAACCTAGCTGCCGGACAAAAGGGACTTTCTGTTGCCTTTGACCTTGCCACCCACCGCGGTTACGACTCTGACCATGAACGAGTGGTTGGAGACGTGGGAAAAGCGGGTGTGGCCATCGATTCGGTTTTGGATATGAAGATCCTCTTCGACCAAATCCCTCTGGATCAAATGTCGGTTTCGATGACCATGAACGGTGCCGTCATTCCTGTACTTGCTTTTTATATTGTTGCGGCTGAAGAACAAGGTGTCTCCAAAGACAAACTTTCCGGCACCATCCAAAATGATATTTTGAAAGAGTTTATGGTGCGTAACACTTACATTTACCCACCCAAACATTCCATGAAAATCATCGCCGATATCTTTGGTTACACTTCCAAATATATGCCCAAGTTTAACTCTATCTCCATCTCTGGGTATCATATGCAAGAAGCCGGTGCTACTGCCGACTTAGAACTTGCTTATACTCTTGCGGACGGTTGGGAGTACATCAAAACAGGAATTGCTTCTGGCCTTTCTGTAGATGAGTTTGCTCCAAGGCTTTCCTTCTTTTGGGCGATTGGAATGAACCATTTTATGGAGATTGCCAAGATGCGTGCGGGTCGACTTCTCTGGGCAAAAATAGTCAAACAGTTCCAACCCAAATCAACTAAGTCACTCGCACTCCGAACCCATTGCCAAACTTCTGGTTGGTCACTCACCGAACAAGATCCGTTCAATAACGTAGGGAGAACTTGCATCGAAGCGATGGCAGCCTCTCTTGGTCATACTCAGTCCTTACATACAAATGCCCTAGATGAAGCCATTGCTCTACCGACGGACTTCTCGGCAAGAATTGCAAGGAATACACAGATTTACTTACAAGAAGAAACAAACATCCACAGAGTCATCGACCCTTGGGGTGGTTCCTTCTATGTAGAAAAACTCACAAACGATCTCGTTCACAAAGCTTGGGCCCTCATCACCGAAGTACAAAAATTAGGTGGTATGGCAGAGGCGATTGAAACGGGAATTCCTAAGATGCGAATTGAAGAAGCATCTGCAAGAAAACAAGCTCGTATTGATTCAGGAAAAGATGTGATTGTTGGAGTGAACCGATTCCGTTTGGATAAAGAAGCTCCTCTTGATATTTTAGACATTGATAATACTGCCGTTCGAATTGCCCAAATCAAACGTTTGGAACAAATGAAAAAAGATCGTGATAACACGGCAGTAGAAGCTGCATTAAATGCCATCACCAAATGTGCGGAAACTGGCGAAGGAAATCTTTTGGAACTAGCAGTGGACGCAGCTCGCAAACGTGCTTCTCTTGGTGAAATTTCTTATGCCATGGAAAAAGTATTTGGGAGGTACAAAGCAGTGATTCGTTCTATCTCAGGAGTGTATTCCTCCGAAATTTCCGAAGACAAAGGATATCTGGAAGCCAGAGACCTTGCTGATGAATTTGCCAAACTAGAAGGACGTCGTCCGAGAATCATGGTGGCAAAAATGGGCCAAGACGGACACGACCGTGGTGCTAAGGTGATTTCAACTAGTTTTGCGGATATGGGTTTCGACGTTGATATCGGGCCTCTATTCCAAACTCCAGCAGAAGTGGCAAAACAAGTGGTAGAAAACGATTGTCATATTTTAGGAGTCTCCTCTCTTGCTGCCGGCCACAAAACTCTGGTTCCGCAAGTGATCGAAGAGTTAGCAAAACTTGGGGCCGAGGATGTGCTTGTGGTTGTCGGTGGAGTGATTCCAGCCCAAGACTACGACTTCCTCTACAAATCAGGTGCTACCGCCATATTTGGACCGGGAACTGTGATTTCAGAAGCAGCCAAACAAATTCTAAATATCCTACTCGGCGAAAGAAGAGCCGCTTAGTCGCAGAAGGATACATTCCACCAAACACCGATTTGTTTAAAATGGCAATCGGTGTTTTTGGAATTTCACACCGCAGGCAAAAACCATTATGGAAACACCTAACGAGGATATGGGTCAAAAGAAAACGCCGAAGGAAGAACCGAACCAAAAATCGGCTCTTTCGGTAAACCCTGGCGTTGCCGATGCTCCTGCCATTTCCCCCTACATTCGTGACCAAAGAAAAACTCTCGTTCGAAAAGAAATCACAGCGGAAGATTTAGCTGCCGGAATTTTATCGGGGAACAGAACTCATCTTTCCAAAGCCATCACTCTTGTAGAAAGTAACTTAGAAGAACACAATGACAAAGCCCAAGCCATATTGGAACTTGTTATGCATAAGGTAGGTAATTCGATTCGAATCGGAATCACAGGAGTTCCGGGTGTTGGGAAATCCACATTCATCGAAAGTTTCGGAAGTTATCTCCTCGAACAAAATCATAAACTCGCAGTTCTTGCCATTGATCCCAGTAGCCAAAGAACAAAAGGATCTATTTTGGGTGACAAAACCCGAATGGAAATCCTCTCTAAATCTGCCAATGCCTTCATCCGCCCTTCGCCGAGCAGTGGTTCTTTGGGAGGGGTGGCCAGAAAAACACGAGAATCCATGTATCTTTGCGAAGCTGCAGGTTTTGATACCATCATCATTGAAACAGTGGGAGTCGGACAATCGGAAACTCAAGTCCATTCGATGGTGGATTTTTTCTTGTTACTGATGCTTGCAGGTGCTGGAGACGAACTCCAAGGAATCAAACGTGGAATTATGGAGATGGCAGACCTCATTGCCATCAACAAAGCAGACGGGCAAAACGAACCCTTTGCAATGAGAGCCAGGGTCGAATACGAATCGGCACTTCACCTCTTCCCGGCCCCAGAATCAAAATGGACACCGAGAGCAACAACCTGTAGTGGGATCGGCGGAAAGGGTATTGATGAAATCTGGAAATTGATTTTAGATTATATATCCACAACCAAAACAAATGGGTATTATGCGAAGAATCGCGAAAACCAAACCAAAATGTGGTTTCACGAAACACTCAGAGAGGTAGTCCTTGAAGATTACTTTGCCCGTCCTGGCAAAAAAAATTCCATTTTGGAATCGGAAAAAAAACTGATGAGTGGCCAATCCACTCTACTCAAAGAAATCAAACGATTGATGGGTAATTAAAAAAATACCACCGCATTTCATTACGATGGTATTTGCCAGGAGCAATCAGATTGTCTAATGGAAATCATACGCTATTCGGCCAATCAAAGAGCAGGAAAGATTGGTGAACAAAATCTAATTCTACTAAATCACGAACGATTTGTCTATCTACCAAATGGTATAAAAAACTAGTTCAATGCAAAAACCGGATAGAAACGAACGGTAAAGGTAGGTGATTCTTTTTTGGGCTCGTCACTTTCTTTGAGGGCCCTTCAATACTTTCGAGTTAAAAAACCCAATTCATAAAGAATACGAGGGCAAAATAAACACCAAACCACAGAACTAGTCTTAGTTTCATCAAAAGAGCAGTGATCCAATCAATATACTCTAGTCGGGTTTGAATGTGTTTTGGTAGGTTGATGCTATTACGATATCCGATTCCCTAAACTTTGTCTATTTACCAGATGGTATAAAATGAAAGGTTCGTTTCTCTTCAAAAGATTCCGAACTGGCGCGCTTTTTTTAACATTTGCACCCTTGTATTCACTTGGAGTTTTTTATAGATTGTTTTGATTTGTTGGCGTACTGTCCCAACAGTAGTTCCAAATAAAGAAGCAATTTGATTTGGATTGTCCCCCTCAACAATCAGTTCCAAAATTTGTCGTTCTCTCGGCGTTAAAACTTCCACCCCAACACCCAAAGGATCAATCAGAGTTTGTGGTTTACGAAAACTTAACAATACTTTGGCGGCGATGGATGGAGAAATCACACTCCCCCCATCGAGTAAGGTTTGGATGGTATCATGTAAAGAATCAAGTTCGGACTTCCAAATATATCCAGAAGCACCATTTCTTAGGGCGGAGAAAATTGCATCGTCTGTTTGTAACGATGAAATCACAAGGCTCTTTCTCGATTCGACGGTATGATAAGTTTTGAGTACATCGATTCCGCTCATTCCAGGAAGGCCTATATCTAAAATCAGAAGATCCCATTCCTTAGGTTCCTCTTCTGCCCAAAATGTTTCTGCGGAATTCCAAGTGGTTAATTGTAAGTTTGGATTCTGATTCAAAACTCCACACAGAGACTGCAAAAAATCTAAATTATCTTCGATGATTCCAATTGAGATGGATTTCATATTTCAAAAAGTCCCACAGGAAGTTTCATATTGATTTGGTATGGAGATTCAGTAATGGTAAGTTCTCCATTCAAAGATTTAATCCTTTGGTATAATCCTCTTTCTCCGATACCAGTTCCAGACGATGGGTCTTGTTTTCGTTGAGATATAGGATGAGAACTTATTTCTTTATCTGAAAATTGATGTGGCTCCGTAAAAAACCGAAATTCTAAATGCTCTTGTATTCTCTCTAAATGCCAAGTTGAAATTCCATTCCCATGACGTAAATCATTGGTAGTTACTTCTTTAAAAATTTGAAGGATGTGGTGGGCCACTTCGGGATCTCGAATTTTGATGATGATCTCCTCGTCAAGGGTGTCCCATTTTAATTCAATATTACGACCGGCAAGTTTGTATCTCTTTTTAACCAATAATTTCAGACCATCTAACAAAGATTCCTGGAACAATTCTCTTTGGTCTTCTTCCTGCACTTGAGTCCGTAAAGATTGGAGTGCGGATTCCGAAAGTTGTTTCAATTTTTGTAGATGGGTTTCTGTAATTTCTTTTGGAGTTCTTTCCAATTTTTGTGTGAGTAGGACTAAGTCTGTAAGTTGAGAACCTAAACTATCGTGAATGTCTTGGAAAAAAGTTCGGCGTTTTTCTTCTAACAACATACCCCGATAGGCAGCAATATAACGTGTTCGAAACCACCAATGGTTTAGAAAAAAAGCCACCAGGAATAGAGGGAATATCGTCGACATCTCGCGCCAAGTCTCCTCGGGAATGACAGTGTGGTTGGTAAAATAAACTCGGAAAATATAAATCAGTAAAACAAAAGACCACTCTAAAATATACTGCCACACAAGACCCGGATAAAAGAAAGAAGAGGTTCCAAGTAATGCAGTGATGGTTAACCAATTTCTTGGATCAAAATACGGAATGGTAGGATCATGAAATCCTGTTTCGATTTCTACAAGAACCAAAAGGAACAAAGTCAATCGAACGAGAATTGGTGCCAGTTTGAAGAAACGTCGATAGAAAAAAGAAGTACAAACAAGGATGATACTTAAAACTAATTGGATAGCAGAAAGGATACAATTGGTCTGATCAGGAGCGTTCCATTCCAAATACACACTTTGGATATAAGCAAGACAATAAGCAAAACCAAGAAAGTAAAGTTTACTAATGATTTCCGAATAAACAGCAAGGAGAGATATAGGTTCCAAAGGAATCCCACGAAAAAAAACATAAATTCTTTGGAACATAGGAAATTTACCTAATTGTTACTTGTAAACAATACAAATTTTGTAGATTAAACTTCTAATCGGCCGATGTGTTCTAACAAAAGTTTTTCATCATCAATAAACATCTGATTGAATTCAAGACCTATTTCGTAGAAAGCTCCTTCTCCAAACTCTTCCAAACGTACAACCTTAGCTTTTGGGTACAATACGTACTTTACATCAGGGAAACGTAATTCTAATTCCAATCTTGTTCCCAAAGGCATTGGTTCTTTGGTTCGAAACAATAGTCCTCCTTCAGAAATATCTTGGGATTCTCCTTCCCCTTTGTCTTTCGGCAAAAATTGGGCCGAACCGGCACCTGATTGGATCACCCGGTATGTAAGATGGACTTTTTCAGAGATTCGTTTGTAGATTCGGCGTTCGCTGGACATGTAAGCAAGAGAACGCCGAATTCAAAGTTTGGGCAAGTTTAAATTTATATCCTAAAGTTTAGAAGTTTTAAGGTCAGTCCTCTAAATCCTCTGGTCGGATTTCAAAATCAGGACGGAATGCTCCCTCAATTTTTTCGCGTAAACGGTCAATGTATCCAAATACTGCAGGTACCACAATGAGAGTGATGAGAGTCGATAGGACAAGTCCCCCAATGATGGCAATCCCCATTGCCGTTCTTGATTTTGAGGCCTCTCCAATTCCAAGGGCAATTGGTAAAGTTCCCGCAATCATCGCAAGAGATGTCATAAGGATCGGACGTAACCGTTTGGAACCCGCATCAAAGATAGCTTCATCCCTCGTCATTCCATGTTCTTTCATCGCAAGGATGGCATGGTCCACAAGAAGGATAGAGTTTTTGGCCACAAGTCCCATTAGCAGGATGAGTCCAATCATACTGAATAAATTCAACATCTCACCAGTAAGAGCCAAAGCAAAGAAAGCTCCAGAGATCGCCGGTGGGATCGCAAAAAGAATCGTGATAGGTGTGATAAAGGACTCATAAAGAGAAGCTAACACAAGATAAATGAAGATAAGCGCCATTCCAAAAGCAAGCACGATGTTTTGTAATAGTTCCTTAAAATCTTCCGATTGGCCCACAAAGGAATAAGTGATTCCTGGAGGTGGGGGAAGTTTGTCCTTTAAGATTTTGGTTGCAGCTTCTGATGCAGACGCAATCGCTCCTCCCGGAGCAAGGTTAGCGTTGATCGGAACCACACGGGATCTGTCCTCTCGGATGATTCTTGCAGGAGAACTACTTTCCTTGCCGTCAGCAATGGCGCTTAGAGGGATCAGTCTGTTTTGGATGTTTGGCACTCGGGTTTCGTAAAAAGACTTACGTAAATTTCGTTGTTCTTCTTTCAGCCTAAGGCGTACGTCATACTCAATTCCATTCTCCAAATATTTCGCCACTTCACCACCTTCAATATGGTAACGAAGTTCGGCTCCCATCACACCGGCAACCACACCCACCGTTTGCATTTTGGCACGGTTAGGTACCACTTGGAATTCTGGTTTCCCTGTTCGGTAAGTTGTATCTACATCAGTTAAATCTGGAATCTTACGAAGTTCCTCCATCACTTTAAAAGAGTAAGTTTCTAAGTCCTTTAAATTCTCACCTTTTAGATTTAAGTTGAATGGGTATTGAACCCCACCGCCGATCGCCGAATAGTCGTTCACTTTCGGTCTTGCTTGTGGATAAACTTTTAGAAATTCACGGATTTGGTCTTTTACATCTCCTGTAGTTCTCTTTCGGTATTCAGAAGGGAGAAGGGCAACACCAATAGTAGCAATATTCGATTCCCCATCACTATTTCCAACAACCGTAGCAAGAAGTTCTAATTCAGGAACTAATTTGATAATTTCGTTTTGGATTTGTTCTACCGTTTCAGATGTTCCTTGTAAGGAAGTACCCGGAGCCATCTCCACATTCACCATAAACTCACCTTGGTCATTCGCTGGTAAGAAGGTCTTTTTTACAAAAGCCAGAGAGAAAATACTAGTCACAAGAGTTAGGAAAGTAAGCAAAATGACAGCCCATGGTTTTTTTAGGGCAAACTTCATGATGATCCCGTACATTCTGTCCAAAAAATCTTGAAATTTATCAAAAGTACGAAGGACAATGTTTTTCTTTTTGTGAATATCTGTTTTTCCTGCAAAATATGCAGATAACATTGGTGCAACGGTCAAACCATCAAATAAGGAAATGATCATGGCAAAAACCACAGTCAGACCAAACTGTTTAAAGAACTGACCCACAATTCCAGAAAGAAATCCGATCGGAAGGAATACGGCAATCACCGTCAAAGAAGTTCCAATGACAGCAAGAGTTACTTCTTCTGTTCCCTTCCTTGCCGCTACAATGACTGACTCCCCTTCCTCTAGTTTCCGGAAGATATTTTCCCGAACCACAATGGCATCATCTACGAGAAGACCAACCGCAAGAGATAATGCAAGAAGGGTCATTACGTTCATGGTAAAACCCATGGCATACATAATGATAAAGGCACCTAACATAGAGTTGGGGAGTGCCATACCTGTAATGAGTGTAGAACGAACGTTCCCGAGAAAAAGATATACTACAATAACTGCGAGTAAAATCCCAAGAATGATGGCGATGGTAACATCCTCAATATTGGCACGAATCCATTTGGATCCATCCCGAATCAAAATAACCTTAGGTGCCCCTTTTAGGTCTTTGATTTGAGAGTTAATGGTATCGATTTTTCCAAGAATTCCATCGGCAACTTCAACAGTGTTAGCTCCTGATTGTTTGTACACATCCAGAAAGAGAGCTTTCTTTTGGACTCTTTCCTTTTTAGGAGCATCATATTTGAATAATAATTTCCCAATGATAGAGGGTTCATCGTGTTCTTCTGCGCTGATTGGCGCATACAACATACCAAGCGTTTGGCGATCCTGAAGGGTGTCTTTTACTTGCCCCAAATCTTTTACAAGAACCCCTCGCCCAAACTCTCCACCAAAGGAAACTACGGTATTCTCAATTTGAGATAACGATTCATATTTGGCAACGGTTCGAAAAGAAGTTTCTTTATCTCCACCTTCTACCTTTCCGGCAGGAATGTTGACACCGGAGTTTTTGATTTGGTTTCCAATGGAAATGGCAGGAACTTGGAAGGCATTGATTTTGTTTCGATCCAGTTCGATATGAATTTCTCTACGAGATCCACCAATGATTTTTACAGCACCAACGTTGTTGACTTGTTCCAGTTTGGTTTTGATTTTCTCTTTTGCCAAATCATAAAGTTCCCCTTCTGGTAAGTCCGCAAAAAGAGAAATCCTCATAATCGGTTGGTCGGAGGGATCAAACCTTTGAACAAGTGGCTCTTTAGAAGATTCAGGAAAAAGAGGTTTAACACGCGCTGTTTTATCACGGACCTGTTGTTCTGCGTATTTAATGTCTGTGGTGAGATTGAATTCCGCAAACACCATAGAGATCCCTTCTTGGTTTCTCGATGTGATTCGTTTGAGACCAGAGATGGAACTAAGTTCTTCTTCGAGTGGTTTGGATATGGAAGTTTCAATTTCTTCCGGACCGGCACCAGGGTATACGGTCGAAACCACAACGAAGGGAATGTTGATGTCAGGGAAAAGGTCAACACCAATTCGTTTCAAGGAAATAAATCCTGTGATCACCATGATGATGACTAACGAGGAAATAAAAATGGGACGTTTGATTGAAAAGGAAGCAATACTCATAAAATTTTTTCTCTATTTGAGCAATTTATATTCTTGGAGACAAGCAATACCGGAACTCTCTCTATAAGTAGACAGCAACGTTGACTTACTATTCAAGATTTTTGTTCGATTTTCAAATTTTTCTTCTACAAAACTGTCTGGACAGACATCACTTAATAAAAGAACGGAATCGAAATCTGTCCATTCTTTCCAGCGATATTTGTTATCATTTCGTACCATCCCTTGTTTATAGGTCTTCAGTTTCATGGCAAGATCGAAATCGGAAGCGAGAACTCGCCCACGAGATCCATATTTTTCTTCAAAATGAAAAGCATTGATGAGAATGTATTTTTTATCAGTTGCGATCTGTTCGGCGATCTCCCTTGCTGGTTGGAAATCACTCGCGTTCATTCCTCGGTAACAAAACATTTTCTTTTCAAAAAACTCACCAGATAAAATCCCTTGGGAGTAAACTGAATTGGAAAATACGAATACAGAAGTGAGTAAAAGAACAGAAACAGAAGCTAATTTTTCTATTTTAGTATCAGCGAGTTTATACAAACGTAGGATCCAAAGATACCCAACAAGACCAATGGCAGGTATGAATTGTAAAACATGCCTTGGTTGTTTATTTCCTGTTGTGAGTTCTAAAATCAAAAGTTCTAAAAACAAAATGAGAGTTCCAGCAAGGAGTGGATCTTTTAACTTAGTTGGGATTTTAGTTCCGGATCGAAATAGAAAGTAGATAAGGGACAAAACAGAAAAAATAATTAGGGTTCGGAATCCCCAGATAAAATCAAAAACTCCGGGTGTAGATGGATCTAGTCCAGGCTCTGTCCAAAGTGTTAAGAAAAAACTACGAGTGTATGCATTCACAATCATTTGGGCATCAATAAGGGCATTCACACGATCGGGATTCATAAACAACCAAAGAAAAGCAGGGAAAATCGCATACACCCAAAGGACCACTGCTGTTTTTGGAAATACTTTCTGAACGGCATCCCGTTTGCGGAAAAAATAAACGGAAAGATCCACAAACAAAAGAAAGGTGATCCCAAACATAAACTGTTTGAACCCTTTTTGATTTAGGTTGATCTTTGTGACTACTCTGAGTACCGGTAAAGAAAAAACCATAAGCACAACAAAGATCAGATAAACCAACCGAATGCCTTTTGCATAATTTTTTACTAGATACAGTAAAGCATCTTTATAGATAACTGGAGATCTTAAGAGTTCATAGGCAAAACAAGCCATAAAGAATAAAATTCCGTATGGATACTTAGTGAAATAAAAACCAAAAAGAGAGAAAAAGACAAACCATTTCGTCCCAGAATCAATTTCTCGTTCTTTATTGTCGACATCATACAACCGATAAATGGCGTAAATGGAAAATAGAAGAAAGAACATTGATTGGGTTTCTAACATTGAAGAAAGTGAATAGGCAGGCACTTCTCCCGTTTGGATGGTAAGGATAAAAATCAAACAAGAAAGAATTCCCGACCAAAGTAATGACTTTGTTATGCGAAAAGAAATAAACAATAAAGCTGGATAAACCAAAATCAAAAACAAAAGCCCTAAAAAAGAATCACGATAGGTTTCATAAGCATCTATCGGCAAATAAAGCGTAACAAAAGTTAGAATCGAGCGAAGAGGTGGCCAAGTAGGGCTTTCCAAAAAGGGCATTATCCCTCGGAACCAACTTCCGCTACGGAAGTCGACATATTGGTCTAATACCTGATTCAGTCGGATGTTCTCATCCCAAGATAAAAAATCTTTGTTGGGACAGAGGTTAAGGAATGCCTCCCACGACTTTGTAGCATAGAACACTACCAAAGAAACACCTAAAATGATAAAAATGAACCCCAAAAAACTGGGAAGAATGTCTTTTGCCTTCATACCAATCCTTGGAATCATTCTTTCTCTGAGGCCGACTTAGAAGCAACCGAAGTTCTTTTTCCGTAATTTTTCTCTTTGATTGCAGTCCAAGGTAAAGAATTCTGTCCGTTAGAAGGTTCCCAAAATGCAAGATTTCGTAGACCTTGGGGAAAAAATCATTTTCCTCGTTATGTTATTTGCGAGTATTCTCGCGATAGCCGTATTTATCGAAAGGTTGATTGTTTATAAACGTAATTTTAACAAAGAATCAGAATCACTTCTAGATTCGCTCACTCTCCTCATACGACACCGTGACTTAAAAGGTACAGAGAAACTATTGGAAACCCATCCTATGGAAAACTCCTATACCAAGTTCATTCATTTTGTTTTAGAACGGGAGAAGGAAAACCACAAAGGCCTTCAGGAACTGATGGAAGGGAAAATTCTAAAGGAACGTTTGATTCTGGAAGAAAGACTTCCCATTCTCAACACTTTAGGGAACAACACTCCTTTCATTGGACTTTTGGGTACGGTTCTTGGAGTCATCAAAGCTTTTTATGGTTTGGGAACTCTTGGAAATTCTGGTGCAGAAGTGGTGATGCGAAGTATCTCGACTGCCCTACTCGCAACGGCTGCGGGACTTGCTGTTGCCATCCCAGTGGTAATGGCAAATAACTACTTCACTCGCAAAATGAAACTCGTCCTCGGCCATTTGGAAATCCTTTCCAAAGAAATCCATGCTAGTTTTGTCACGAGCGGAAAACACAACCAAACTTCTAGTTCAACGCCAAATATCCATCACTAGAAAGTAAATACGATGCAGTCATTTACCTTATACCTGCAATACAAACTCCGACGGTTCGGACTCTTCCGCGCCAGTCTTTTTGCTTCTGTGGGATTGCATGTATTCTGTTATTTGATTTATTTTGTACTTACATTACCAAGTAATGCGGCCTTTCAAGAAACTTCCATCGAAGATATGGATGTTTCTTTTGAAGAGATTCCTCCAGAGCTCATTGGTGGGACATCAAGCCCAGCGCCTGTGGAAAAACAAGAATGGGTGGAAGGATCGAACAAAGAGGCAGAAGAAAAGCCAGATAACTCTGATTTGAACCCAAACCAACTCTCTGGGAATGGAACTGACAAAGATGGGTATTTGTTTTCATTCAATGGAGATCGTCCTCCTACACCTATCATTGATTTTGACTTAAAAGCCTATTTTCCAGAAGCAGCCAAAGCCGCGAATATCAGCCAAAAGACAGTGGTTGTGATGGTACAAGTAGATGAACACGGACAACTCCAAGGTGTTAAAATTGTTTCTGGTCGAGCGGGATATGGATTTGATGAAGCAGCCATTCGCATCATTCAAAGAGCGCGGTTTTCACCTGGGTATGACAAAGGGAAACCAACACGAATGGCACATAGACTTCCTATCAGTTTTGATTTAGAAGAGGACTGAAATGTTACGGAACACCAAACATCGAATTGCGATTGGAACGATTATTATTATCGTTTCTTTGATCACATACGGATTCCAAACCAAACCCATCACTGGAAAAACAGAATCCAAATCCTCTTCCAGAAAACCAAGCCTCATTCCCGACCCTTTCGAACTTTATCAAACCATTCCACCTTTCCGTTCGGAAATGACAAGTTCTGACCTTCCCAGTAATTTTGATTTTACATCTGAGTTTCCACTGCCAGCAGACCAAGGGATCTACAAAGATAGTGTTGGGTATACTGTTGGGTATGGGCTCATTTCTTATTTAGAAGCGAAAAAAAAAGGGATTCGGAATCTTTCTTCTATTGGCCCCACTTCCGCGAATGGACAGAAAGTATTGTTCTCACCTAACTTTATTTATAACCAACTAAACAGCGGAAAAGATCAAGCAGTTTCCCTTTTGGATGCGCTCGTCCTCGCAGAAAGTCGAGGTTCGGTTTCTCTCGAACAAATGAACGAATCATCATCTAGTTTTAGAACAAGGCCGAAAGCAAATATCGTGGAATCGGGCAGGAAAGCTCGATTAAAAAGAATTTACCGAATCGAACCTCACGATCTAACATCTATTAAACTAGCGTTAGCTGAAAAACGACCAGTGCTGATCGGGTATTTGGTTTATGAAAATTTTAGAGATCCAAAACCGGAAACCATTTTTGAATCGGGGTCTGGTGAAATTTTAGGGGCGCAGTCTCTTGTTATTTTGGGTTATAATGATAAAAAGAAAGCATTCAAGGTTTGGAATTCTTGGGGATCCACTTGGGGTGACCAAGGATATTTATGGGTTTCTTACGAAACTTTTCCTAAATACACTAAGTCGGTTTATGTTGCTGATTCAGAAACTGAAAATGAACTCCTAACACAAAATAAACTAAATGATGCTTTAGAATCTTTGGAATACGGAGAGCACAACCTCTTCCCACCGAAAGAGGTGTTTGCATCCCGTGGTGATTTTTCAGATCGCATTCGGATCAGTTGGTCGAGAGAAAAAAGGGCCATTGGTTATGAAGTTTACCGGAAACGTAAGATAGACAGTAAATACCAACTTGTCGGACTTTCCAAACAAGCATTCTTTGAAGACTTTGGAATCCAAAAAAGCACTGCTTACAATTACCGAGTGGCAAGTCTCGATGAGAATTACCTCTCCAAACCATCACTTGACTCAAATGATGGTTATGCGGTTGACCCAACAAAACCAGCCGGAATTTTACCAGTGACAAACCTTCGTGCCTCGGTGGTTTCAACCAATGATCGGATTTTACTTGAATGGGATCCACAGCCAATATCCACAACCTATGCAGTTTATAAATGGAATCCAACAGCAAGGATCTACCGGTTTTTAGGACAAACTGAAAAGACAACGTACGTTGATTTAAAAGCCAGCCGTAATGGCGACAGTGAAATTTACCAAGTGGTTCCTGAAAGAAATCAATTGGTCGGTGAATCTAGTTATTATGTATCTGCCCATTTAGACCCTTCGGAAGTTTTAAAACCAAAACCCAAAAACCTAACAGCATCTAAAGGATTATATGCTGGTGCCACCATTTTACAGTGGGAAGGATCTCCCAGTGCCGTGGCTTATCATATCTTCCGTAAAACCAATGGACAATGGAAAGAAGTTGCAAAAACAACTGAGTTGCAGTTTAAAGATGACAATTCCTATGAAAAGGAATCATTCTATGCGGTAGCCTCTGAATTTGAAGGTGAATTGTTTAGTTTACCTTCGGAACCAGACATAGGATTTCCATCGCTTGTTGCGGGGAGGTCAGTGGGGTTAAAATCCCCAGAACTTAATGTTTCTGAAAATAGAAAAACTAGTGAATTTCTATTTAGTTGGAATGCAGTTCCCAAAGTAACTTCATACAAAATCTATATGCGTAAAAAAAATGACCCAGAATGGAGTCTTGTCAAAGAAACTTTCGATACAAATTTTAGATTGCAGAACCTAACCAAAAACCAGTTCTATTTTTTTGCCATTCAATCCACCGCTAAAGGAGTGGGAGAAAGTTTATTTTCCAAACCCGTCACATCAGTTATCTCTGACACGGTAGTTGATATAAAAAAAGTAAAAACGTTTGGAGAGTCCGCCATACAAAAGTTTATCGGTCCTTGGACAGCAATGTATTGGGATGGGAAAAACAAAGTGAAACCAGTCCGTTTGACCATTGAAGCAGAAGATGTTGAGGGAAACATCATCATGAAGTGGAATGAAAATCAAATCTTTCGAGGCAAAAACATTGTGGATTCTGACTTACTCGAAGAGAAAGGAAAATGGAAAATCAAACTATCACCTAATTACGAGTCCTTATCAGGCGAATTTGAAGACCAAGCACTCGTTCCTGAGAAAAGCCAGCTTTCCTTTATCCGAGAATAAACTAAAAAACGAAAGACTGAACTCCTAAACTTTCACTTCCTCGTCAGTTCTAAACTTCTCGAGGAAGGTATCAGGAAGTTTCCAAGGCCTGTTCCTTTCGAAATCAAAAAAGAGAGCAGAAAAAATAGCCTCGCAAACCAAGGCTCCATCCGAGATTCGATACATATTTTGTACAACCTTCCCCTTTATTTTTGACATATCCCGAAATCCTGTTTCGATGCGAACCGCGTCGGGATGATGGAGAGGTTTGTGATAAGATAACTCCGCCTTTAACATCACTGGCCCTACCTTTTTTTCCCTCATTTCCTGGATAGAAAACCCTTCTTGTTCCAAAGCTTGGATCCTTGCTTCATCAAAATAGGATTGGTAGACACCGTTATTGACATGTCCATTGGCATCCATATGGCTCCAAAGGACGGGGATTTCGGTAGTATGGGGCATGGGGTGGCTCCTGTTAGGGACAGATTCCGGCAGACCGTTCTGTCTGTAAATCAAAAAACAGACAGAACGGTCTGCAATGGTTGACACAACCCCCTCCTCCCTACAATACTTAAATCCCATGAAAGGCTCTCCTCGACACCGCATCCTCGAAATAGCAAAAAAAAGATTCTACCAACAGGGCTATTACCACACAGGAATCAACCAGCTCATCCGAGAATCAGGAACTGCCAAGGCCTCCTTCTATGATCACTTCCCATCCAAACGAGATTTGGGAATTCGCGTCATTCAAGCTTATGGAGCTGACGTTCTCATTTGGTTCCGCCAAATTCTTCGAGAGTCCCATACACCTGATGATTTTATCGCCGAATTATCTCAAGCCGTTACCATCCAAATGCATGAAGACGCATCCTATTACCAAGGTTGCCCGATAGCCATTTTTTCCTGCCAATTTCCTGTCGGCGAACAACCATTTAGTGATGAGTTTAAGTCTATTGTTTTTAGGTGGGAATCTTTGTTCGCAATGTACATTGCCCGATGGCAATCCAACGGTTCGTTAGAAGAAACCGCAGATCCAATGGAACTCGCTCGTGACTTAATCAATATCTATGAAGGAGCACTGATCAATTGGAGAATCTCATTAAACGAAATCTATGTAAAACGTATGTTAGCCCAAATGAAACAAATACTTGAACTTAAAAAATAGTTCCACTTTCGCAATTTTTGCGGCAAGTCTTTTCTAAACCGAGACAACTTCCCGCAAGGGCTGTGAGATCAGCTACACTATAACTTGGACTACTCGTAGAGATTTTGTAAAATGCATCATTTCTAAGAAAACATTCACCTTCTATCGTAGAACATTTGTTACGTTCGTAGCAGGCAGACCTAAAGGAAAACGGTGATCCACAATTAACCAATAGTACCAGAACGCAAAAAAAGATTACTTGTTTCATAAAGAAATGGTTTCGTTTTGGAATTCCTTCCTGTTTAAAGAAGAAATGGTTTTTAATCCACCTGATAGATTTTGAAATTTCACTTTCCCTTTAAGTGCTACGGGAACATCAAATAGAATTTCTCCTGAAACCACTAACTCTTCACAATAGAGAAGAGAAGGATATTCTTTGAATAAAGAATCAAATTGATCTATTTTTTTATAATGAGTTTCATCCAGAAGCACCAAAATCTCACCAAGTCCTGCCGATTTTCTTTCCTTTGTCATAGTGAGAGAAAAGTCAGAATTGAGTACATAGGCGTCAGAACGACGAATGAGATAATCTTCCGTTTTTTTCACTGGGGCAAACCTGTCCCTAGGAATGATAATCCCTTTGAATTTAGAAAAATTACCAACGGCACTTCCCATCGCTGTTTCCAATTGAATTACCGGTTTGCCATCTACTTGTTTCGGATTTACAATGAGGGACAAAGAAAAATTTCCTTGGTTGAATCTTTCTTTCAAAGCACGAAGATTGATCCAAAGATTGTTGGTGGAAAAAGTTCTAAATTTACCAAGACCGCTGAATTCATTTTCATGTTCTTTCGGAACTTGTGCAGTTTCCAACAACTCGTATTTAATAAACTTACCACTTAGAGTTTTTCGGTAGATAGCCCCCCCTTTTTTATCGGCAAGAGTCTTCGGAGTCATCTCCATTGCGAAATGAATGTCTTCCTTTAAAAGATAACTCACAATATGTGGATCAACCGTAGCTCCTAAATTGTCTCCATTGGAAAGGAAGGCAATTTCAAATCCCTTAGAGAGTAATTCATCCAAAATACCCTCCTGAACCATAGTGAAGTAAATATCACCATGACCCGGTGGGCACCAATTTTCTTTTTCATTTTTATTTTGGATGGGGACAAAGGTTTTTGCATCCAATCGAGGTACTTTGTTTTGTAAAAAACTAGTGCGAAGAGTTTGTTTAAATCCGTTTTTCTCTAATTCTTTTTGGGAATCTTTTTGTGTATTATAAGAATCCATAAAAAGAAGAGGAACATCAACCCCATACTCTGAACGAATGAACTCAATTTGTTTAGACATCACAGCAAGAAACGACATAGAGTCTTTGATGGGAATCAAAGACTTCGCTTTGTCGAGTCCCATACTAGTTCCAAGACCTCCGTTCAATTTAATCACCACCAATTTGGACAGAAGACTAAGGTCTGTAGCGTAAGAAGAATGGATGGTTTCTAAAGAGATTTCATCCGTTTTGGGATCCAAGTCTCCAACTTCTTCCCAATTGACCATTCCCGTTTCGCCGTTTCTCACAGCATCTACCTTGGTAATAAAATCGGCAATGAATGCGTCGGTAAGACCTGCGGCCTTCATAGTATCTCTAATCAATTGATCCGACTTCTGTTTCTCCATATCATTTCCCTTCGTGTGGTTCCCCAAGTTCGATCCTATGTGGTTCTTCCGATACCGCAGGATTCCATAAAAAAAATACGAGGATATTTCGGCCGTCTTCCTTTGGAATCGCTACCGTTTCTTTCCTTTCATATTTTGGCATAAAAACTTCAAAATTGTACATCCAATACTTACCCTTTTTACGAGCCACTTGCCGGATTCCTTGTTTTAAGGGATCCTTTTTCGTAAGTTTTCCATAAGGAAGGGGGTATTTTGTTTCCCAAATTTGGGGTAAAAGCTTCGCTGCGTCTTCATAATTTCCGGGATCGGCGGAAAGAACCCCAGGAAAAAAGCCTAAAAGAATGATCAGAAAGAAACTATGACGCATACGATTCTAAAAGGCAATCCTATGTGAGTACGGTAATCGGTCAATTCAGGAATTCTTCTGGCGCTGGAATTGATTTTCATAGACAAGAATTGAGTCAGACAGAATCATTTAATTCATGTTTCGATTCATAGAATATCTGGAACGTTTTTGGGCGTTATTGTCGTTTTATCTTCCCAGCCATTTGTTTGTGGAGAATAATAAAGATAAAAATATATTGATTGTTCCTGGTTTTCTTGCCGGACGTTCCTACTATTCTAGACTCAAATCCAACTTAGACAACTTGGGATTCAAAGTAGGAATCCTTTCTACCTTACGTGACCCTTTATCTCTGGAAGAAGCGGTTCAACATCTGGCAAACCAAATCCTGACGGCACCTAACGAAGTGACTTTGATTGCTCATAACACCGGTGGGCTTCTCGTTTTGATTTTGCCTGATGAAGCCAGACGAAAAGTCAAACGCCTCATCACTCTTGGGACTCCTTTTCATGGTTCCGATCGATTTACTAATACAAGACAATCGTATTGGGGTTATGAATCCGAATGGGTCAAAACGAATTACAAAAATGCACTTTTCTTTCCTCTGTTCCAACCTCTCTCTGCGATTGAGGATTTTTCATTTCCTCCGCAAGAGAGTACTGAGTTTGGCCAAGGCCGTGATCTCTGGTTCGATATCCCCGGTAATTATAACTTAGTTAGAAGGAACGAGAACATCCGCACGCTGAGAGAGTTTTTAGGAACACCAAAAGACAGTATTGCCATTCATTCTTCACCGAAAGCAAACCCTGAGTTCGCAGTTCCAAAAAAGATTGAAGTGGATTTTTCTAAGTATGAACCATCAGTTTATAAAAAGAATCAAAAACAATTGGCCGTAAAAAAGAAGTCCGGGGCAAAAAAAACAACTCCGGCTAAAAAATCAAAACCTGTCTCGAAACCAAAAGCCAAAAAAAAGGCTAAAAAACGTTAGAAATTACTATTTGAAAAACAACTGCCCACCAAACAGCGGACAGTTGTTCAAGTTATCCAGTTTATAGAATTAAACTTTTTTTAACTCTTTGATACAAGCAAGACAGCTATCTCGACACTCTTTACAGATTGTGTGATGATTAGCATGTTTATCACATTCCTTTGCACAAGCTTCACAAACCTCAATACAAAGATTTGCTAACTTCTTCGTGAAACTGGAAGACTGGCTAGCTAATTTCACAAAAGAATCACATAAACTAATGACTTCTCTTGTACTCACCGCACAAGCTGCGAGAGACTTATCCCCTTTTCCAAGTTCTGTGAGGCAATGACTGAGGCAAACCTCAGCAGAAAGTTGGCAATGCATGGCTACCATCATTGCTTTAGAATACTTAGATTTTCCTGCCGATGGCATTGTCATTGTAGAATGATCATGGTCTTCTGCGGAAAGTGTAGATAAAATTCCTGAAACGGCAACTGCCATTCCTGCTTTTTGTAATAATTCCTTGCGATTCATATCGTATAACCTCTGTTAAAATTTAAAAATCAATTGAAATGGAAATGAAATCCTTTCACCTCAAACGAGGTGTGACCATATCAAATCAGAAGTCTTACGGTTTGTGTGGGAAAATAGGAGGGAGAATGACGAAGCCCGGAAATAAGCCACTTTACGGATGGACCAGAAAGGACCTGGGGTTGTTTAAAAAAAGTGAATCCATTCCAAGCGGTAAGTTTGATTTGTTTCCAAATGGGAAAATCAGGGCCGCTAGAAGACTGGAGTTCTTCATGTGTGATAGGGCATTCACAAGAATCAGCAGAACTTTCTTTTGATTCGGAAGTTTGGTGGCAAGGTGGAACAGAAGCCCGGTCCACAAATTTCTCAGCAGAAATACAAAACCCAAATAGGGATGACTTACATCCCAGGTAGGTTAGAAAAATTAGAATGAATCCAATGGTAAACTTTCGTTTCATATTCTTCTGCTACAATAATTAGACGAATCTAATCTTACTTCCTAAAGTAAATTCTTCAAGCCTTTTCCTGCAACAATGAAAGTTCCAATGGTAGATCCAAATTGTGGAAGAAAAAAAACGAGAAAGATGTGGAGGACACGATTTTTCCAAAAACCAACAAATGATTCTGAATCTTCCGCAATATGTTCGAAATCTTCTACTAGGGGCTTACGTAAATACGATTCGGAAAGAGCACTCACCCAACCTGCCTTAAAAATCGGAACAAAAGTTCCAATGGGAGCCGTAATGAATGCAAGTAAAATAGAAATGGGATGGGCCCAAGCAATGAGAGCCCCGAGAGCCGCAAGACCACCTTTGATATAAATAAGTTTAGAAAAAAGATCCATACCAGCTTCTCCACCTTGGCTCCAAGTGGTATAACCGATAAGGCCTGCAAAAAAAGTTGGATATAGAATGATACTGATATTGTCCCACCATTTTCGTTTAGGAACTTCATCTAACACAGACAAGTCGTTTTTTGTTTGGATGTTTCTTGCAATCCCTGCCAAATGACCTGCACCGACCACGGCCAAAACTTTTTTCGTCGACTTTCCTTCGGTAGCCTGGCGAATTTTTTCTGCTAGATACACATCTCTTTCATCAATGATCACATGTTTGACAGATTCATATTTTTTGGGAATTTGAGAAAAGAGATCTTTTAGGATATCATCCGATTTCATTTCTTCGATTTTATCATCCGATACATCTTCGCGAACAAGAAGGGAAGCAAGTAAAGCACTGAAAAGATACATCTTAGAGAAAAAACCTACGTTCCCCCAAGACCTTTTTAGTGTGGTTTGGATTTCCCGATCTACAGCCATCACTGGTTTTTTCAGTGTTCGACCCATAGTGATTGCTTTACGCATTTCATCACCAGGTTTGATATCCTTATTTCCGATTTTCTTTTGAAAAGAAGAAAGAATGAGACTAGATAGAAGTAACCACATCTTTCTTTCTTTAAATACTTTGAATATATCTAACTTTTTTAAGTAGTCGGGATCTTCTACCGACTTCATTCGAGACTCACATAACTCAACACAAATGACATCGGGTTTGAGTGTTCGGATCATTTTTTCGACTTCATCTACACTTTGTTTGGAAACATGGGCCGTTCCGAGAATGTGGACTTCCGTTTTTCCGATGGTTTGGAAGAGATAAGGTTCAATTGTTTTGAAACCTTTTTTGGTAGATTTTCTTGGGGGAGTAGTTTTTTTGATTGAACGCATAAGGAAAGGTTACTATCTATAATACCTAAGTAACGGTTCCACTCTCTAGAAACAAGTAGAATGTCTATAAAATCCAAAATCATCAATGTGGGAATTGCCGACATCAAGGTCGGAAAAGATACGGATGTGCTTAGAACTACACTAGGTTCGTGCATAGGAATCGTTTTGTATGATCCTGAGCAGAAAGTAGGAGCCATTTCCCACATCATGCTTGCCAAAGATCCAACGGGCAAGGACGCTTCCAAGTTTCCGCATAAGTACGGGGAAACTGCCCTACCCATCCTTATCGAAATGATGAAACAACAAGGATCCAACATTGGCCAATACTCTTGTCGAATGTTCGGCGGAGCATCCATGTTTAAGGGAATCAATTCCCAGTTTTTACAAAACATTGGGGAACAGAACATAGCAATTGTCAAAAAATTTATGGAAGAGAAAAAAATCCCTGTCATAGTGGAAGATGTGGCGGGGAACGAAGGAAGAACCATCAGTCTTTACTGTGACGACGGACGTGTTTTGCTAAAAAAAGCTGGTATGGAAAAATACCTTTATAAGGTGCGTTAGGCGACTATGCTAAAATCAAAGGTTGATGAAGTATTACAAGACGTAAATAAACTACCTGCCATTTCGTCGGTTGTATCAAAGGTATTGGAAAAACTCCAAAAACCAGATGTAAATATCGCTGACCTTGCACAGGAGATTTCGAAAGACCCGGCCATCACTGCAAACGTTATTAAACTTTCTAACTCTGCGTATTATAGGGCATCCAAACCAATCCGGACGGTTCAAGAAGCCCTGATGACTCTCGGAATCAAAACGGTAAAAGAAATTGTCCTTCTCACGGCAGCCAAAGGGATTTTGTCTCAAGACCTAAACAGTTACCAATTGGAAGCTGCACAACTTTGGACCTCTTCCTTACTTGTAGCCGAACTTTCTAGTAAAATTGTACAACACAAAAAACTCAAAATCGATAAGGATCTTGCCTTCACGTCTGGACTTCTTTGTAGTGTTGGTAAAATTGTTCTCGCTCAGTTCTTTAGTCCTGTCATGATGCAAATCAAAACCGATCTAAAAGACAACCAAGAACCCTTCTCAGTGTTAGAGAAAAAATATTTCGGATACACTCATATGGAAGTGTCTGAAAATCTTTTAAAACGTTGGAATTTTCCACAAGAGTTAACTGACGTTGTGGCAAATTATTTAACGCCAGAAAATTCAAAAAGTAATCCTCTCCTCACTTCTGTTGTCCATATTGCCAGTATCCTAATTGTGGTTTCTGGAATTGGAATTGATATCGGTGGGGAATCAGTTCCGATTTCACCATTTGCATTAAACCAAACAGGCGTTACAGAAGCAGATATCGAAACTTATTTTGTTCATATCCCTGATTTACAAGCCGGCCTAGCTGATTTGTTAAACGTTTAAGTTATATTTTTTAAAGAAATTATTTTCAATGAACATTATCTTTATTGGAGCAAGAGGGGCTGGCAAATCCAAAGTCTCTCGTTCCTTATCCAAACAAACAGAATTCCCCGTTGTTTCTACCGATTCCGTTGTCGTTTACGAAGCGGGTGGTGTGCCCATTCCTAAATTTGTAGAAAAGCACGGATGGAAAACTTTTCGTGAATTAGAATATTCAATTTTACAAAAGCTACAAGGAGCCGATGGGATCATTTTGGATTGTGGTGGTGGCATTTTATTTGATTTGGACGAATTCGGGAACGAAGTCCCAAGCCAAAGGAAATTGGATTTACTCCGAAGTTTAGGAAGGATTGTGTATTTGGAACGTGGGATAGATGAACTCATCGAAAAGGTAAAAGGAGATTCTACGAGACCTGACCTTTCCAAAGAGGCCTCCTACCGTTCCATTTTAGAAAAAAGACTACCTATCTACCAAGAAGCCGCTCATTTTAAGTTAAACCTTTCTAAACTTTCCAAAGAAGAAGCCACTGAACGGATATTAGACTGGCTCGGAATCAAATCTAAATAAAAAACGAAGTTTAACAAACCTTATACTCCGTTTGTTTTGCTCAAGTTACAAAAACCATCTAATAACAACTCCGGATTTTGACAGTTTTAATTCTGGGAAATTAAAAACCGATTTACCAACTCCCACTGGAGCCGCCACCTCCAAAACTCCCTCCTCCTCCGCTAAACCCACCACCGGAAGAACCTCCCGAAGAACTCCAACCTCCCCCAGAAGAACTGCCGGAGGAATAAGTTACTGAACCAGAAATTTTTTCAGACAAAGCCTTTACCCAAGAGATTTTATTTCTCGTTAGGCGGACAAATATAAACCCAACGATATAAATGAAATTACAAATCACCCAACCATAAAATCCGTAAAAAATAGACGGGACCCACTGAAAAAAGATAAGCAAAAAGAAAAATACCCATATACTGTTATCTTCTTTATGAAAGGCTAAAATAGTTGCGAAAAGAAAAATGATCCCAACGAAGATAAGACCAATCAAATACAAATGCCAACCATCTTTGGCTCCAATTCCTCGAAAGGATCGGAACTGCTCCCATAAACTTGGCTCTTCTGGTGTAATACCTGTATCCAAGGTCGAAAGGATTTCGTTTAGCCCGGCAGTGATCCCTTTTTCATACTCTCCCGACTTAAAATACGGAATCATTGTATTTCGGATCAGACGATTGCAATAGGCATCGGTTAGGATCCCTTCCAGTCCATATCCCACTTCGATCCTTACTTTTCTGTCCTCAGTGGATAGTAGTATCAAGACACCATTGTCTTGATTCTTTTGTCCGAGCCTCCACTCTTCTGTAACTTTCAAACTATACTCTTCTAAAATATCACCTTCTAACGAACGTATAACGAGAATGGCAACTTGGTTGGAGGTTTTTTCTTCGTGTTCTTCTAAAACCTTTTCCCAAATTTCAGCATCAACATTGGTTATGGTTCCTACCTCCCAAGTGACTCGCCTTTCCAAAACAGGAATCTCTTTTGCAGAAATACCAAAGGGAATCAGATTTGCAAAAAAAAGAACGGAGATCCCGAAACGGAGATCTGAAAATATAAATTTCATCGCCACAGGATAGTTGACAAATGAGAAAAATCAAAGAATTTTTCTCGAGCCGTGGAAACAACTTTTTTATCCGATTCTGTATTAGTAAAAGCAGGAACCTTCAGTGATTATCTGATGCTTTTTGGGATTGTTTTTTGGATATCTCTTTCCCTTTCTGGAATTTGGATTTGGAGACGAACACATATAGGTAAAATAGGAATCTTTTTTACCTTACTGATGTTTCTTCCCTTCAGTTTTATGTGTTATAAGTCATATCAAGATAAAGAGATATTCTCTTACAAATTAGTTATAGATAAAAATGAAAAAAAGGTCCGATTTGGAGATTCTGCACTAGAACCTGATATAGAATTTCCTTTTACAGAATTCATCTCTTACCAAATTAAATCGGAATCAGAATCAAAAAAAGATGGAAGGTTGTATTCTGATACAATTTACTTAAACCATATATCAGGATTGTTACTTCCCGTAGCCGTTGTTTCCGTTAGAAAGTATAACGATAGTAAAGAAAGTTTCAGCCGTTATACAAAACTCTCCAAAGAATTCAGAAAATTCTTCCGCATTTTTCCCTTACCCGTGGAAACAAGGACAGGAAAACCATTCAAAGAGCTTCTCGTCAAACCAAAGTTACCGAATGAAAAATCAGAACCCAACGTTGTGCTCAAAGGGGGAAAATTTGATACTATGATTTCTCCAAAAGAACAAACACAACAGACAACTAACAATCCTCCTCAGTTCCCCATTCGATGGGATCACCACATCACAAACGCTAATTGGTATTTTTCACTAAGTCTTCTTAGTATCGGGAATTTAGGTTTATTTCTTTTTGTTGTCACAATTCGAGAAAATGGGAATTCCAACTGGGTTTGGGGATTGGTTTTGCTTTTTGTGGGTTATCTTTCATTTGCAGCCCAATATCATTTTTGGATTCGTGAGAAACAAGGAACCCAATATAAAATTGAACCTGCCGAAAAGAGTTATTTGTTCTCTTCCTTAAAGGGCGGAAAATCCACAGAAGAAAAAGTATGGATCAGAAACTCTGATAAAATGGGTTTTTTGGAGTTACCAGGAAAGACCCTCCACATCCAAAGCAAACTTGCTTACGAAAAAACAAAGGCTCTTGCGAGTTCTCTCGAAGACCCATCTTCTGATTTCGGAGATGCCTTAAAACTAACAAAAGAGGCCTACGAAGCCTCCGATTGGGAGCGCTGGGATTTAAGCGATCTTCCTATGGAAGTTGCAGTTCGCTTGTTTCTTGTACTCTAGGTTTTTTTAGACGGAATACAGGCTTGTTCAATAAATAATCCAAATGATTGTTTATTATGCCGAATGTACTCGTAACGAACATTTTCTTATGTTTGATTTTGCCTAAAAATAAATCATTTTGCTGAAAACAAAATAATTGGACAGTACACCCAAATTCAAAAACAAGGTACAGTAATTGCTTTAGTGTAGGGTACGTATGTCAAAATCTAACCAACCACCCATCCTTCCGCCACTCGGCCCACAGGCCCAAGGTATGTATGATCCTGCCATGGACAAAGATTCCTGTGGTGTTGGTTTTATCGCAAATTATAAAGGTAAACGGTCCCGCGACATCGTCGACAAGGGTATCCGCCTCATGTGCAATTTAGAACACAGGGGTGCCGAAGGGGCTGATCCAAAAACCGGGGACGGTGCAGGGATCATGATCAATATCCCTGATGCATTTTTTAGAAAGAACCTTCCCTTCACTTTACCAAAAGAAGGCGATTATGCCGTAGGATTTCTTTTCCTTCCACAAAACACAGAAGTTCGCACGGCTGTGGAAAACGTAATCGAAAAAATCATCGTCGATGAAGGGGAAGAGTTTCTCGGATTCCGCGATGTTCCGGTGAACAAAGAATATGCGGGCGTTGTTGCATCTAAAACGATTCCTGTTTTCAAACAAGTATTCATTGGTAAAAAATCCAAAAAATTAAAAACGTCTGATGACTTCGAAAGAAAACTATTCCTCATCCGTCGCCTCATCGATAGACGCATTCGTACAGAAATGAAACTGGATCGTTCCCAGTATTACGTACCTAGTTTTTCCTCACGAACAATTGTATACAAAGGGATGTTACTCGGTGATCAGGTTAAAAAATTCTACGAAGATTTAAAATCTCCAGATTTAACTTCTGCATTTTGTTTAACTCATACAAGATTTTCGACTAACACCTTTCCTACTTGGGATTTGGCTCACCCTTATCGCCAAATTGCTCACAACGGAGAGATCAACACACTTCGTGGGAACATGAACTGGATGGCTGCTCGCCAAATGGTAATGCAATCTCCACTTTATGGTGATGAACTTCGTCGTATGCTTCCCATTGTCATGGAAGGCCAGTCGGATACGGCAACCTTTGATACTGTACTCGAGTTACTTGTTATGGGAGGAAGATCTCTCCCTCATTCTGTGATGATGATGATTCCAGAAGCTTGGTCAAAAAACAAAGCTATGGATGCCGACAGACGCGCGTTCTACGAATACCATGCAACCTTTATGGAACCTTGGGATGGGCCGGCTGCCATTGCTTTTACTGATGGTAGAATCATTGGAGCCACTCTTGATCGTAACGGACTTCGTCCTGCTCGTTTTGTTGTTACAAAAGACGATGAAGTGATCATGTCTTCCGAAGCAGGGGTATTAAACCTTCCTCCAGAAGAAGTTTTAATCCAAGACCGCCTTCGCCCAGGCCGTATGCTTCTCATAGATATGGAGAAAGGCCAAATCCTAGACGATGAAGAAATTAAAAAACAAATCGCTACCCAAAAACCGTATCGCAAATGGGTAGAAGACAATATGATTCGTCTCGGTTCTTTACCAGACCCTGAGAACGTAAAACAACCACAACACGAAACCATTTTGGAACGCCAAAGGGCCTTCGGTTATACACATGAAGATGTGTTTACCATCATCAAACCAATGGGAGTTTCTGGCGAAGAACCGATTGGCTCTATGGGTGTGGATTCCTCTCTTGCTGTCCTCAGTGAAAAACCACAACCCCTATTCCGTTACTTCAAACAAAACTTTGCACAAGTAACCAATCCACCGATTGATCCTATCCGTGAAGAACTTGTGATGGAACTCACAACTTATATTGGACCGGAAGGGAACCTTCTTTCGGAAGAGCCGGAACATGCTCATCGTTTGGAGTTGGAACACCCGATTCTTACAAACGAAGATTTTGAAAAAATCAAACAAATCAGCGAAGGTCATTTCAAAGCCAAAACTTTTGAAATCCTTTTTGATCCATCTAAAAAACATGATATGAGAAACTCTCTTGATCGTGTTTGTGCCGATGCTGCAAAAGCCGTCAGAGAACAAGGAGTGACTCTCATCATCCTTACCGACCATGGTGTGGGTGAGAAAAAAGCTGCTATCCCATCACTACTTGCAGTAGCAGGACTTCACCACTATTTGATCCGTGAAGGTCTTCGTACTCGCGCAGGGATTGTATTAGAATCAGGAGAACCAAGAGAGGTAGCCCATTTTGCATTGTTATGCGGATATGGTGCCAACGCCATCAATCCATACCTTGCTTTTGAAACGATTGCCGATCTTTCACAACAAGGCCTACTTCCAGAAGTTCCTGAATACAAAGAAGCCAAAAAGAAATACATCAAATCCATTGGAAAAGGTTTGTTTAAAGTATTTTCAAAAATGGGGATCTCCACATTACAATCGTATTGTGGCGCTCAAATTTTTGAAGCCGTGGGACTTGATTCTGAGTTAGTGAATACTTATTTTGCGGGAACTCAGTCAAGAATCGAAGGACTTTCTCTTGAGATGTTAGAAGAAGAAACCGTTCGTCGCCACAAAGCAGCTTACGATTCGACCTTTTTCCCAAACAACTTGGAGCCGGGCGGAGTACACTACTATCGCAAAAATGGCGATAGCCATCTTTATACTCCAATTACAGTTCATAAACTTCAAAAAGCGACACAAGACAACGACTACAAAGTATTTAAAGAGTTCTCTAGTCTCATCGATAACCAAAACGAAAGGGCCATCACTCTAAGAAGTTTATTCCAACTCGATTATGAAGGATCTAAAGAGATCCCGATTGAAGAAGTTGAGTCTGTAAAATCAATTCTCAAACGTTTCCAAACAGGAGCCATGAGTCATGGGTCCATTTCTTGGGAAGCCCATACGACACTCGCTATTGCTATGAACCGAATTGGTGCTAAATCCAACACGGGAGAAGGTGGAGAAGATCCAGTAAGATTCAAAACTCTTCCGAATGGAGATAGTATGCGTTCGGCGATCAAACAGGTTGCCTCTGCGAGATTTGGTGTGACTATGGAATACCTCACCAATGCTGATGATATCCAAATCAAAATGGCACAGGGCGCAAAACCAGGAGAAGGTGGACAACTTCCAGGTCATAAAGTGGATAAATACATTGGGTGGCTTCGTTATTCCACACCAGGGGTGACATTGATTTCCCCTCCTCCACACCATGATATTTATTCCATCGAAGATTTAAAACAGCTGATCTTTGACCTAAAGAACTCCAACCCAAGAGCACGAGTTTCCGTAAAATTAGTTTCTGAATCTGGAGTAGGAACAGTGGCAGCTGGTGTGGCAAAAGCACATGCTGACCACATCCTCATTGCAGGACATGAAGGGGGAACGGGAGCTAGTCCTATCTCTTCGATTCACCATGCAGGAACACCTTGGGAACTCGGGCTTTCCGAAACCCACCAAACACTCGTTGCAAACGGACTTCGTGACCGTGTGTATCTGGCTGTGGATGGAAAACTCCTCACTGGAAAAGATGTGGTTGTAGGAGCCCTACTTGGTGCGGAAGAATTTGGATTCTCTACTTCTGCACTCGTATCAGTGGGTTGTATCATGATGCGTAAATGCCACTTGAATACTTGCCCTGTGGGTGTTGCGACTCAAGATGAATTCTTAAGAAGTAAATTTACCGGCAAACCAGAGTATGTTGTAAACTTCATGACCTTTGTTGCAGAAGAAGTTCGTGAAATCATGGCAAAACTTGGATTTAGAACTTTCGAAGAAATGATTGGCCAAGTGGAAAAAATCAAATTCAAACGACCTCACCACCATTGGAAAGCTCGTGGACTTGATTTTACAAAAGTTCTACACAGACCAACTCCTGTATTCCCTACAGGACTATTCCGTGCAAAAGAACAGAACCACCATTTGGATGAACAAATTGACAACGAACTGATTCGTAAGTCCCTCCCTGCGATTGACCACAAACAACCGGTGAAAATTCAAACCTCCATTGTGAACCTAAATCGTTCTGTGGGAACCATGCTCAGCCACGAAGTGACAAAAAAATATGGAGTGGATGGTCTTACCGAAGACACCATTGACATCGAATTTACCGGAACCGCAGGACAGTCGTTTGGTGCTTTTGTGACCAAAGGGATGACACTTCGCCTCATCGGGGAAGGAAATGACTACGTAGGGAAAGGATTATGTGGTGGAAAACTCATCTTCCAAACTCCTAAAAATGCTCCTTACAAAGCAGAAGAAAACATAGTCATCGGTAACACTTGTTTCATTGGTGCCACTAGTGGAAATGCTTATGTCAACGGGATTGCAGGAGAAAGATTCTGTGTTCGTAACTCAGGTGCTCATGTAATCGTAGAAGGAACAGGAGACCATGGTTGTGAATACATGACTGGTGGACGGGTCATCATCCTTGGAGACATTGGAAGAAACTTTGCCGCTGGTATGTCTGGTGGAATTGCATACCTTTGGGATCCAAAGAAAAACAAAGAATCACTCATCAACAAAGAGATGGTCGACTTAGATCCGTTAACTGATGCATCAGAAATTGCAGAAGTAAAAAAGATGGTAGAAGATCATAAAACTTATACTGGTTCCAAAAGAGCAGAAGAAGTTCTGAAAGATTGGGACGTTGTTGTAAAACAAATGATCAAAGTGATTCCGAGAGATTATAAAAAAGCTTTAGAAAAAATGGCCGAAGAAACTACATCGGCAAAACCAAACAAAGAGGGGGTAACAGCTCGTGGGTAAACCAACAGGATTTTTAGAATTTAAAAAAGAATACCTTCAGAAGATTGAACCAAAAGAAAGAGTTAAGAACTATAAAGAGTTCGAAAAACCTTTTTCTGAGACTGTTGCCAAAGACCAAGGTGCTCGTTGTATGGACTGTGGGATTCCTTTTTGCCACGGTGATACAGGTTGTCCTGTAGATAACCTCATACCAGAGTTTAATGACTTTGTATACCGAGGTCGTTGGAAAGAAGCTTGGGAAAATCTTTCCAAAACAAATAACTTTCCTGAATTTACAGGAAGGTTATGCCCTGCTCCTTGTGAGTCGGCTTGTACTTTAGGAATCATTGAACCACCGGTTTCGATCAAATCCATTGAAAGAACCATCATTGATCGTGCTTGGGAAGAAGGTTGGGTCATCCCACAACCTCCGACTTCCAAATCGGGGAAAAAAGTTGCCGTTGTTGGATCGGGACCGGCAGGTCTTGCCGCAGGACAACAGTTAGCTCGTGCTGGACATACTGTTACTATTTTCGAAAAAAATGATCGGATTGGTGGCCTACTTCGTTACGGAATTCCCGACTTCAAAATGGAAAAAAGACATATCGACCGCCGTATGAAACAAATGGAAGCGGAAGGTGTTACCTTTAAAACCAATGTCAACGTAGGTGTAGATATCACCGCTAAGCAACTATTAGCTGATTTTGATTCCGTTGTCCTTGCTTGTGGATCTGAAGTTCCAAGAGACTTACCCGTAGAAGGTAGAAAGAACAAAGGGGTTCACTTTGCTATGGACTTTTTGTCCAAAAACAACAAACATGTTGCTGGTGACGATATCGAAATCATAAACGCCAAAGACAAACATGTTATCGTAATTGGTGGTGGAGATACAGGTTCCGATTGTGTAGGAACTTCCAACCGCCAAGGTGCGAAGTCTGTGACTCAAATTGAACTTTTCCCAGAACCTCCGAAAGAAAGAGACTCCTCAACTCCTTGGCCACTCTACCCTAAGATGCTTCGCACGTCCACCTCACACGAGGAAGGTGTAAGTCGCAAATGGGCCGTCTCCACTATGGGTTTCAAATCCAATGATAAAGGGGAAGTCACCGCCATTTACGGATCGGAAGTGAAAGAAGAAAATGGAAAATTCAATCCAGTTCCTGGAACCGAATTTGAATGGCCGGCTGATTTAGTTTTTCTTGCGATGGGATTTGTAAACCCAATCAAAGAGGGACTCATCGCTGATTTGCAAAAAGAAGGATTGGAACTAGACGGTCGTGGAAACGTGAAGGCCGATTTCGGAACAAAACAAGGATCATTCGCAACTTCTGTACCGAAAGTGTACGCTTGTGGTGACGTGAGACGGGGGCAATCCCTCATCGTTTGGGCGATTTCTGAAGGAAGGAAGTGTGCCGACCAAGTCCACCACTTCCTCATGCAAGACGTAGAGGTCTAAACCCTCTACTCTACGAACCACATTTGGAACATACCTTGTCATAACAGGGATAATTTGTTTCCAAATGTGGATTTACTTTCAAACCTTCTTTGGCAAAAAAATTCTTGCCTAACTTCCAAATTGTCAAAATCATTGGTGAGATCAATTGAAACGTAGCTAGTAACACTATAGAAATTGTTATATAATATTCCAACACTTGAGATACCCTTGAAACTAACTATTACACAATATTTTAAAATCGCAACACTTTTGGTAGTGCTTACCACAAACCTAACTGCAGAAAACATCCTTCTTAAAAAAGGAGGAACTCTGCAAGGTAAGGTGGTGGAACAAGACCAATATAAGCTAAAAATTCGCAAAGAAGATGGAACCGTTGTAGTTCTAAATAAAACTGATATCCTCAAAGTGGTTTATAAAGACCACCTAACAGCTGCAGAAGAAGAGAAACTTCGGAAAGCAGAAGAAGAGAAAGAAAGAATCAAAAAAGATAAAGAAGAAGCTGCTAGACTGAAAAAAGAACAAGAAGAAGCAGCTAAATTAGAAAAAGAAATGGCTGCCAAGAATGCAACTGCTGATGCAGAGGCCAAACGCAAACAAGAAGAAGAGGCAAAACTTGCCGAAGCAGATCGCAAAAATCTCACTAGGGGCGGAGCTACTTGGAGATCGGCAGTCCTTCCTGGTTGGGGTCAGTGGAAACAAGGCAGAAAGGTTCAAGCAATTGTTTATCCATCCATCGTTGCCATTGGACTCTTTTTCACATACGATAAACATCGTATGTATTTAAACGCCAAACGTGATTATAATAATTTAGAAAATCCTTATACAACTAACGGTTATATCAGAGCAGCATTTTCCCCTCAAAGTTCAGCAACCGTATCACCGGCAGAAGCGGTCGTGGCAAGCCAACTCGGTCCCTTCAAAGGTCAAAGAGAGTCAGTGGAAAAACATTACCAAGATATGCAATACATTGGTGCAGCAACCATTCTTGTTTATTTATGGAATGTGTTTGATGCCTACTACTTCCATCCTACTGGCTCAGGAGTTAGTATGGAAGACACTCGCAAAGAAAAATTCTTTATGCATTCTTCCGTAGATCGTGTTGGATACCATCCGACGGCGATTGCTGGGGATCGCGGTATCGAACACCGCACACAATTAGGATACGAGTTTACCTTCTAACAATCATTAGGAAATATCTCCGTCCCCACCATTTTTTAGATTAATTCTAAGTCTCAAGGAACCCCTTGACAAATATCAAGGGGTCATAATAAGAACCCTATTCTGTTTTTCTTTCTTTTCTTCGTCCTTTTTTATACAAAGGAATTAGTTCTCTATACATACGGAACTGATAAAGATTAAGGAGAGAAACATTGGCTACGGAAAAAACTCAATATGATGATTTTATCGTAAAGGGGTTTATCATTTCAGCGTTAGTCTGGGGCGTCGCATCAATGACATTTGGTGTCATTATTGCCTTCCAGCTTGTATATCCACAGCTGAATTTGGAATTACCCTGGACGAGCTTCGGAAGGTTACGACCTCTACATACCAATGCTGCCATTTTTGGATTTGCATTGAGTGTTATCTTCGCCACAGCCTACCACACAGTACAAAGATTGTGTCGAACTAGAATGTGGAACGACACTCTTTCCAAAATACATTTGGCATTGTATAACCTATCAATTGTCCTTGCAGCAATTACTTTACCACTTGGTTTCAGCCAATCAAAAGAATATGCCGAATTAGAATGGCCTATCGACTTATTGATAGTTGTATGGTATGTAATTTTCTTTGCAAACTACTTGATGACGGTACTTAAAAGAAAAGAAGAACAAATGTATGTGGCCATTTGGTTTTACATTGCTTCTTTTGTTACAGTTCCACTTCTTTTTATCGTAAACAACATTGTTATTCCTGCAGGATTCTTAAAATCTTACTCAGTATACGCAGGAGTGTTTGATGCCAACATTCAATGGTGGTATGGACACAACGCAGTAGCCTTTGTTCTTACGACTCCATTTTTGGGACTAATGTATTACTACCTCCCAAAACATATCAAACAACCCATTTACTCACATAGACTTTCGATCATTCATTTCTGGTCGTTAATCTTTATCTATATTTGGGCTGGACCTCACCATTTACTATACTCTCCAATTCCGGAATGGTTACAAACAACTGGTATGGTATTCTCCATTATGTTGTGGATGCCTTCTTGGGGAGGTATGTTAAACGGATTCTTAACACTTACCCAAGCTAAAGATAAAATTAAAGTGGATGCTACCCTCAAAATGATGTTAGCTGCAGTTACTTTTTACGGTATGTCTACGTTTGAAGGTCCACTTCTTTCCATTCGTGCTGTATCTGCTCTTGGACACAACACTGACTGGATCATTGGTCACGTTCACTCGGGAACACTCGGTTGGGTTGGATTTATGTCTGCCGCAGCTTTATACTACCTAGTGCCAAGACTTTGGAATTCCAATCTCTATAGCGAAAAACTTGCCAATGCACACTTCTGGCTCGGAACTCTCGGTATCCTACTCTACATCATCTCCATGTGGGTCTCTGGAATTACTGAAGGATCTATGTGGCGAGCAGTTGGCGAAAACGGTGAACTTGTTTATAAAGACTGGGTAGAAATTGTAGAGTTCTTAAAACCATTTAGACTTTTCCGTGCGATCGGGGGAACACTCTATCTAACAGGAATTATACTAATGGTATATAACTTTATCAAAACCATTCAAAATAAAGATAGCGGGTTTGTAGAACAAGACTTACGTATAGGAGTGAAATCATAATGTTAGGATTTAACAAATTCTTAGATTGGTTTTCTGAAATTGCAGACCGTTGGGACACAAAGGGTGTTAAGTTTACACTATATACAACGATAGCAGTTGTCATTGGTGGACTTTTTGAACTGGTTCCTCCGTTTTTTCTAACAAAAACGGTAACACCAATTTCCACTGTGAAACCATATTCAGCTTTAGAACTAGCAGGTCGTGATACTTACCAAAAAGAAGGATGTATCGGATGCCACACTCAAATGGTTCGACCTTTCAAATGGGAAGTGGATCGTTTTGACCCAACTAAGGCGTATGGCAGAACTGGGTATTCTAAAGGTGGAGAGTATGTTTATGACCATCCATTCCTTTGGGGATCAAAACGTACGGGTCCAGACTTAGCTCATGAGTCCCAAATGTTACGATCTGACGAATGGCATAAAAACCATTTAATCAACCCAAGAACTGTCGGTGGTGTACCTAACTCGATTATGCCAGCCTATCCATGGTTATTCGAGACATCACATAAAGTCGATGTAGATCAAGTACTTGCAAACATGAAAGCTCTCAAATCTATCGGAGTCCCTTATACTGAAGAAGACTTTGCCAATGCACCTTCTCTTCTAAAGGACAAAACCGAGGGAGAGGCTCTGGTTGCATATTTGCAAAAACTGGGAAAGGATTCCGCAGAATTGCAGAAAGGTATGAAGTAAAATTATGAACGAAGCAGATATTCTACTCGTTTACAAAAGTTTGAGATTGCCGATCCTCGTGATCGCAATCTCTTACATCACCTACTACGTTTATAAAAAACGTACGAAAGACGAAATGGAGAAACCCAAGTATAGAATGCTTGAGGAGGATTAATACGAATGAAAGAACCAAAAGAAGTAGACGGAATCTTCCAAGCCGACAACCCCATGCCCACTTGGTGGAAATTAGTGTGGTTTATCAGTATCATCGTTTCCATAGGTTATGTTGTATACTTTCACTGGTATTCTGAATGGCCACAAGATGTTGCGTTTGAGAAAGAAGTAGCAGAACACGAAGCACAATTTCCAGTCAAACAAGCAGTGGTAGTG
Organism: Leptospira perdikensis; assembly: GCF_004769575.1. Taxonomy (NCBI): domain Bacteria; kingdom Pseudomonadati; phylum Spirochaetota; class Leptospiria; order Leptospirales; family Leptospiraceae; genus Leptospira; species Leptospira perdikensis. Next base: position 226,062 of record NZ_RQGA01000007.1, read on the forward strand.
AATGCAGAAGACGGATCCAACCCTTACCGAGATGATGCAGTTGCTATCAAAGAAGGTGAAGGAACATACAAACAAATTTGTTCTGCTTGCCACGGTCCGACTGCAGAAGGTGCTGTAGGTCCAAGTCTTGTGGACAAAGACTGGCTTCACGGAAATACCGATAAAGAAGTTTTCAACAACATCATGAAAGGGGTAGGACCTGAAAGACAAAAACTCAATCGGGGAGGAATGCCCGCTTGGGAAGGATTAGGAGCGGAAAAAGTGTATGCCGTGATGGCATGGCTTGCGACTAAAAATAGTAGTTTGGTAAAGGCTAAATAAAGATGATCATTTCAAGACCTCAATCAGGGAAAGTAAGGACACGGAGAAACTTCGTAATGAGTTTCCTCGTGGGTTTATTTTTAGCAGCTCCATGGGTGATGTTACCAGATGGTAGCCCTCTCATTCGGCTGGACATCCCACGTAGGATGTTTCACTTGTTTGGTGGTCTTTTTATCCCGCAAGAGGGACTCATCTTATGGTTTTTTCTTCTGACAATGGGTCTCTCTCTTTTCTTTTTCACCTCCGTCATTGGCCGAGTCTGGTGCGGATGGGGATGCCCCCAAACAATCTATACCGACCTTTTCGATAGAATTGGTCGGTTTGTTTTAAATTCAAAGTATGGAAAAAAGGACGCCTCGCTGCATGGTAAACTTACCGTTTATTTTCTGTGGATCGTTGTGTCCTTTATCGCTTCTTTCCATTGGATTGGGTACTTTGTTAGCCCCTATGAAATGTTAGCTGACTACCTAAATTTATCCGCTTTTTCACAAACGCATTTTTATTTTACCGCATTTTTCACCGCATCGATGTTTATCGACATCGGATTTGTGCGTGAACAATTTTGCCGTTATGCCTGTCCTTATGCAAGGTTCCAAACTCTTCTTATGGATGAACATTCCTGGAATGTGACTTATGATTTCAAACGAGGTGAACCTCGTCGGGACGGAAAAACCAAAATTGGTGATTGTATCGCTTGTAATATGTGTGTGGTTGTTTGTCCTACAGGAATTGACATTCGTGACGGTCTTCAGGTAGGTTGTGTAGCCTGCGGAAAATGTGTAGATGCTTGTACATCTATCATGGCAAAAGAAAACAAAAAAACATTAATCGGCTATTTTTCTCTCAAACAAATTGAAACCGGCGCAAAAATTAAATGGATTCGACCAAGAACGGTTATCTATGCAATTCTATTAACCATTGTCATCGTCGGCGCAAGTATTCAGCTCATCACAAGAAGCCCTATGTCAATGATTGCTGCGTCCAATAAATCAATGCCACCCATTCTAATTCCTGATAATAAAATTAGAGCTTTTGTGGCTCTCCGTATTCAAAATATTGCTCCAGTTGAAAAAGAATTCCAACTCTCTGCCTTTGACACAAGGCATGGGAAAAAAATTCTAGTTCGTTCTGGTGAAGAAAACAACCAATTTAAATTAGGATCAGGCGAAATCAAAAGTATTTCTGTGGTTTTAGAAACAGAATCTCTCACAGAACAAGAATTAAATGAAGGTTACTTACCAGGTTCCATTGTGTTAAACAATGCAAAAGATACAGACGAACGATTGGAGAAAAAACTCTCCTTAACATTACCAAGGAGGTAATGATGTTTAAAGAATTACACCCAAGTCTACGAAGTGCCATGTATGTGGTTCTCTTTAGCTTTACAGCCCTAGTGGCGGCTACTTTTTACACCATCCGTCTCACTTACAAAAACTTCGAACCAGTAATGGATAAAAACTATTACGAAATTGGTCTGAACTACGAAAAGGCTATTGAAACCCAAAAAGGATTTTTGAAACAAGGTTATCTCATTAAAACCAGTTGGGACAATCAAACCATCCTTCCTTTAGGAGAATCTGAAATCACAGCGCAGTTAGAAAAATCAGGAGTCCTCGCCCAAGCAAGTTCTATGACTGTGTTTTTAGAACGAAACGCCACAACAAAGAACACAGCTCATTATGATTTAAAATCAAACGGCAACGGGTTTAGTGGGAAAATCTCCCTTCTGGAAAAGGGTACCTGGAATTTGCGACTTGTTGCGAATATCGATGGAAAAACCTTTGAAAGGGAAGGAAAGATCTCGGTTCGATGAACGACAGCCTTGCTAACGTAACAAAAACTGAATGCGACCATTGCGGTAATCCGATCCGATTGGTACGGATTGAAGCAAAGGTCGACAATGATATTAAAGTATTTTGTTGCGAGGGTTGTGAAACTGTTTTTTCCATCATTAATTCGTTAGGTGGAAGTTATTATTACAACCTAAAAGGTAATACAAAACTCGATCCAGTTCGAATGGAAAATTCAGATACTGAGATTGAAAACGAACTGGTCTACGAAAAGTTTGTACGTACTTCGGCAGAATATTCCGAAGTTTCTATACAAATCACAAATATTCATTGTTCAGCCTGCGTTTGGATCAATGAAAAAGTACTAAATGAAGAGGATGGAATCCTTTCTGCTCAGATTAATTTTGCTTCTGGTAGAGCCCGAGTTCGATTTGATCGTTCTAAAATTAAGATTTCCCGCATCTTAGCACTCATACGTGCTATTGGTTATAAACCAGTCCTCTTCTCTCCAACCGAAGGCACTCTAGAAAAATCAAAACAATTAAAATCCCTTCTCCTTCGTATCGGAGTCGCTGGATTCTGTTTTGGGAATATCATGATTTTAAGTGTGGCCCTATATTCTGGATACTTTTCTGGAATTGATTTGGATATCAAACGTCTCTTCCACTATGCTTCCTGGGTCTTTGCTACTCCTGCCTATTTGTATTCAGGATATCCGTTTATGGCCGGTTTTCTCACTAGCATCAAACGGAGAACCTTATCCATGGACTTCCTTTTATTTTTGGGAATTTCTATGGCCTATTTTTATTCGGTTTATGTAACACTCACGGACATTGGAGAAGTTTATTTTGACTCGGTGGCTATGATTTACTTTTTTATATTGATTGGAAAGTACTTCGAAGAAAAAGCAAGAGTCTTTGCTTCTGATAAATTGGAATCTATTCTTTGTAAACTTCCCGAAACCTCCATCCGTGTGACAGAATCGGGAGAAAATTTGGTCCCAAGTACAGAGATCAAAATTGGGGATACCATTCGAGTGGCACCGGGAAAACGAATTCCTGTGGATGCAGTTTTAATTTCTGAACAAACCTATCTAGATGAATCCTTTCTAACAGGTGAATCCTTACCTATTCGAAAAAAAAAGGGAGACCCAATACTTGCTGGCTCCCTTACAATGGATAACCCAGCAATCATTCTTGCTAGCTCCGACTACCATGCCTCTACTCTCTCTTCCCTCAAACTAAGATTAGAAGAAGCTTTACATCTGAAACCAAAATTACAAATCCTTACAGAGAGAATCGCATCTTATTTTATTTCTGTTGTGTTTGCCTTGGCCTTTCTTTGTTTTTTTGTATGGTATTTTGTATCAGGAGGAAACCTAGAACAAAGTCTTGTGACAACCATTTCTGTTCTCATCGTAGCCTGTCCTTGCGCTTTGGGAATTTCAGTACCGACTGCCCTTGTTACCAACCATATTCTTAATGCGGATAAAGGTGTTTTGTTAAAAAATCCATCTGTTGTAGAAGCTTTAGCAAAAGCCAATACTATCTTTTTAGATAAAACAGGAACACTCACAGAGGGAAAATTTTTAGTCAGACAAGTTTCGGTAAAAGATGACCACCTACCACTTGTTTATCGAATTGAAAAAGAAATAAATCATCCTTTAGCAAAATCTCTTGTAAAGCATTTACAACCATTTAGTACAGTTACAAAACGAGCAGAATCCATCCAATTATTAAATCTAGAGAACCTCCCAGGAAGAGGAGTTAAAGCTGAGTTAGAAGTTGATTCTGAAAAACTTTCTGTGCTGATCGGAAATAAAAGTTTGTTGGAATCCGAAAACGTTCCTATGGAAAATTTACCGGAAGGAGAAGGTTCCTTAATTCTGCTAGCAGTCAACGGAACCTATTTAGGAAATTTTTTATTAGCCGATGAAATACGCCCTGGTGCTAGAGCTTTTGTATCCCTACTCAAACACTTTGTTCCTAATATTTCGATCCTTTCCGGCGATCGTTATCCAGCAGTAAAGTTTATTGCCGATTCACTTGGCATTGAAAAATTTTCTTCTGACCTTTCTCCAGAAGAAAAAGCAAATACCATCAGCTCCTCACAAAACAAAGGGAACATTGTTATCATGGTAGGGGATGGAATCAATGATAGTTTGTCTTTAGCACAGGCCAATGTTTCCATTTCTCATACTGAAGCAGAAGATCTATCGCTTGAAAAATCTGACGTAGTTTTGACTTCAGGAAATTTGAATGGGCTTGTACATTCCCTACTTTCTGCTAAAAAAACAAGAGAGGTAATATTACAAAACATCATTATCTCTTTCTGTTACAACTCAATCATGTTACCACTTGCCATGTTTGGTTTGATGTTACCTGTGATCTGTGCCGTGTTTATGGCATGTTCTAGCTTGACAGTCCTTCTCAATTCTCTATCCATTAGAATTAGGATCCCCCAATGGAAGCCCTCTACTTAACCATCCCTATGGCAATGTGTATTGCCGCCTTCTTTCTTTATGTCTTTATTACGGCCTTTCGCAAAGGACAGTTCGAAGACATCGAGTCCCCAAAGTATAGAATGTTCTTCGAAGAAGAATACCCACAAAACAACAGTCAAACTAAACCAAATTCACCAGATGGACCAACTAGCAAATCTTAGCTTTTTTGGATCCATCCTTTTGTATGGATTTGTCAGCAGTTTTCATTGTCTAGTAATGTGTGGTCCCTTCGTCTCCCTCTTACAAACCGACAAAGGAAAACATACTGCCATCTATCTCTATCACTTAGGAAGGATGATTTCATATACCTTCCTTGGTATCATCCTTGGATTTCTTGGTAAAGGTGCCAATGCCTTAGGGGATCTAACTGCAGTCAAAGGTGTCGCAGGAGTATTTACATTTTTATTTCTGATCTTATTTGCCATCCGAACGTATACAGGTGGCCAAACTTCTTCCTTTGGATCATTACCAATAGGAATTCGCAAGTTTTTAGAACAAGTGCGTTCTAAATTTAGCAAAAATGGACTTGGGTTTGGAATCGGAATGGTGAGTGCCCTACTCCCTTGTGGGGTATTGTATCCAGCCTATGCCGCGTCCTTTGCGACAGGAAACCTTTTCACTGGAGGTCTTGTGATGATTTTCTTTTATTTGGGAACGGTTCCCGCACTCACTGGTTTTGGTTTTTTTGTTTCGAAATGGAGACACCTGATTCCAACAAAATGGATTCCTGCATTTGGAACAATGGTGATTCTAGCTTCTCTTAGTTTTCTACTCTATCGTTTGTTCTTTCATGCTCACGGAGAGTCTTGCGATCATCTACTATAACGATTGATCTACTTTTGTTTTCTTTAATATCAATACAATCTATCTTTAGAATCCTCTTCCACGAAAGTATTTTTCTTTGAAGTGACTGACTAGGTCTTGATTGATTCTAGTTTCGTTATTATTTCCAATCACTGCGATTAGTTTTTTTGCTAAGTTCCTGTCATGATTAACTAACCATCGTTTGTATTGTGTATTAAGTTCCGATTCTCCAACAAGAATGACTTCGTTTGGTGATTGTAGAGTTTTTGTGATGTCCTCAAAGTCCCAGACATCCGCTTCTGTTGGTTTCTCCCAAGTTTTAGATCGCATTTGGTCTGATTCAAACTTGATCATTTCAATTCTCTTTTTATTGAGGTAGAGGATGCAGGCGTTCATACTTTCACTTCCCTGGTTTGATTATGACAGGAAAGAAAATTAAAATCATTCCCTTTTTACAAAAGCCCCCTCAGATGATCTATGATATTTATCAATCCATACTCAAACTGACAATTGATTCTGAACTCAGTTCATTAACAAGATAATTCATGTTAGTTGATAGTTCGTTAGGTTCAATCACAAACTCATTCACAAAAAGTAGGGAAAAGACTAAAGTGGATGCTGCCAAACTAACATAAACTTTTCGTTTTGTCTTTTCAGTCCGAATTCGTGCTTTGGTAGAACGTACCAACCGCAATTCGAAATCAGAATCATTCAAAAGTTGTTCCCATTTTTTAGGATTCTTGGAATTCATTTCTTCCTCCTGGTATATTTTTGCGGATCCATTCTTTAGTTCGAAACAAACGTGACTTCACCGTTCCCTGCCTAACCTCTAATTCTTTTGCAATTTCTTCCATCGTACTCCCAGCTAAATACAGACGAAGCGTTTGGCGATAGACTTCAGGGATTTGTCCAAGCATAGATTCAATCCATTCTTCCTTTTCCCAAGGAACTTCGTCTCGCACACCCGAAAGTTGGACTTTGTTTTTTATTAAATACCTTTTTGCCTTTTCTTCTTCCTTCAATCGTTTTTCATTCATCCGAAGGGATTCGTTACGAGCAATCGTGTAGATCCACGTAGAAATTTTAGATCTTCCATCAAACCCACCCTTCTCCAAAGATTTGAAAGCCCGGAAGTAAACTTCCTGAACTACATCTTCGGTGGCATCGTCAAAACGGTCGATGAGGGTATCACCGACCGTTTTTAAAACCAAGTATTTGGTTTCTTTGACTACTGATTCGAAGTCAAACTCGGGCATTGTTTACTCTTCCGGTGGTTGGTGGCGGCTTGCGAAACGTTCCACTAAATCAGCAAATTTTTCCCTTTGTTCTGGTTTTAAAACAGCATGGAATTCTACGAGTTTGGTTTGGAAAAACTTACGCATCTCTTGGTGGCGAGTTTCTCTTTCAATACTCATTTTATCCAATAACTTCGTATCGATTTTTTCCGCACGAATTTGTGTTGCCATCTCTTTGGCCCAAGATTCATGTTTTGGTTTCATTTCCTTGTGTTTGGCGATGAGTTCGGCTTTGATGGTTTCCAATTTTGCTTTTTGAGCATCATCTAAATCGAGTTTGGATGTCAGCTTAGAAGCCACCCATTCAATGCGTTTTTCGAAATCTTTATGCCCACGGCAATTTCCAAAAGCAAATGCCATCACCGATACAAGACCGACTGTTGTAGTGATTTTTAAAACTTGTTTGAGAGAGATCATAAAACCTTCCTTGTTTGTTTGGTGAATATGACCCGGAAGATGAAGGGAGAGTTCCCTACCTCCAAAAAAAGAGGCAGGGAATCTAAAAAAATTAGAAACTTGGGAACGGATCTCCCGTGATGAAACCATCTGTTTTCAAATCTTGGCAAGAAATGATATTGGTGATTGTGGAACCAAGCACAAAACCCTTAAAGCCTTGGATTTCAGAAACACACTGATCCACATCAGCTTTAACATAGTATTTTGCCGAATCAATACTTGCGATATCGGCCGCAAGTAAACTAAGAATAGAAACGCTAGGTCTTCCTACTAAAACAGTAGAATTGATAAGGTCCGTTTGAATAGCTGCATCCGTAATTCTTGAAGCCACAACAGAACCTTTTTCACGATCAATCGTTGCCCCTGCTGGATTTAAGATCAGACAGTTCGTTAGCGAAAACGCTAAAGCAACAAAAAGTAATTTTTTTAACATAAATGTTTCCTTGGATAATGGTTTCACCAAATCTAGATTATCCTTATTTCTGTTTCAAGAAAAAACCAACAGAGAATCTCAATTTAACAACGGTCAATCGCCAACAATAAAGATTGTGAGAAACCAATTGTTTTTCTTTTTTTCAAAGAAAGCTCTGTAGTCAAGAGGACTACGTAAAAACCGATCACATACATAACCGGCTTTCCCTTGGGGTGTACAAATCTTTTTCCAATTACAATTACTTTCTTTTTCAAGTCGCCTTCCATCTAAATCATCTGCTTCTGATCTGACAATCTGGTAACTGAGCTGTGTGATGGCTTTGGATTCTTTAGAGGCATCTTCTCTTACGTTTACATTTTTCCCAATGACTAAATAATAAGTGAAAGGATCATAATCACCCGGAAAAGTTTCAAAAAAATAGGGAGCGACCATTTGGCCTTCTTTATTCTGACGAAACCCTAATTTGACAACTTCCTCCATCAATTCCCAGAAATTGGAAGTAGATGGTTTTTCTGTTAGTTGGAATGATTTTAAAAAATCTTTTTTCCCCGCTTCTGCACCAAAGGAAAAGTGAATTTCGTTATCGATCACTTCTTCCAAAGCCTTTCTGTCTTTGGTTTTCAAAATTTTTAGGAACTTGGTTTTGAATTCGTTGAAACTTTTGTCCTTCGCCGAATGGTCGATAGGTGTTAAAGTCTTAGCGGGGAAAGGGTCACAGGGTAAAAGAACCGTTGGGAGAAAAAAAGCAAAAAGAACAATCTTGTATTTTAGCATAAAACTTGCAAAAAAGATACTCCGAACCCTCAAAGAATCAATTCTTTTTCGATACATTCACCGCCAGGGAACATTGTTTTGCGATCCCTAAATTTTCACGGATTTCTTCCAAGGAAAGTTTTTTCCGTTTGAGTTCACAAACTTTCAAAAAAAGTTCTGAATACTCTTTGTCCAATTTTTCGCCTTCTTCGTCTTCTTCAGTCAATACAAGTTTAGCAATATCGACACAAGACCTTTCTGATTCTGGCAATAATTGAAATATCGTTTTTATGGTTTCTTCCTTTTGTTTACAAGAAGCACCTGTCGGTTGTTTTTCCTTTCCAAGAAGGGGGGAAAAGAAAAGGAATGCAATAGAGATGAGGAGGAAGGATCGGATTTTGAACATCGGCAACATAAATCTTCTTCCCATTTGGATTTGGTCGAGTATCTTTCGTCCTATCCAAGAGAATTTAGAAATTTATGAGCCAAACAATACGCAGAGAACACGACCTTTTGGGGGAACGAGATCTCCCCGCGGATGTTTACTGGGGAATCCACACCCTAAGGGCATTGGAAAACTATCCCATTACCGGCAAAACCATCGGCACTTATCCCGATCTAGTACGGGCTCTTGCTTATATCAAAAGGGCTTCTGCTAAAGCCAATCTACAACTAGGCCAACTTTCTAAAGAAAAAACAAAGATGATTGTGGATGCTTGTGACAGAATTCTAGCAAACGAATTTCATTCACAATTTGTAGTTGATGTGATCCAAGGCGGAGCTGGAACCTCCACTAATATGAATGCCAATGAAGTGATCACAAACATCGCTTTAGAAATGGCCGGTTTTACAAAAGGAGACTATTCTCACCTACATCCGTTAAACGATGTCAACATGTCACAAAGTACAAATGACGTTTATCCTTCATCCCTTAAAGTGGCAGCAGTATTTGCGATCAAGGATTTACTTTCTGCTATGGAAGAACTGCAATTAGCTTTTCGCAAAAAATCAGAGGAGTTTAAAGATATTTTAAAAATCGGGAGAACCCAATTACAGGACGCAGTACCAATGACTTTGGGGCAAGAATTTTCCACTTACGACGTCATGTTAGGTGAAGATATTAGCAGATTAAAAGAAGCAACCTCTCTGATTGGAGAAATCAATTTAGGGGCTACGGCAATTGGTACAGGAATCAATACAGACATTCGATACTCACAGATTGTTACCGATATTTTATCAAACGACACAGGTCTGAGCCTTATTGCCGCACCGAATTTAATTGAAGCCACGCAAGATACAGGTGCCTTTGTACAATTATCTGGGGTTCTCAAACGGATTGCGACCAAACTTTCTAAAGTATGTAATGACCTAAGACTTCTTTCCAGTGGACCACAAGGTGGGTTTAACGAAATCAATCTTCCGGCAAAAGCAGCAGGATCTTCCATTATGCCAGGTAAAGTGAACCCCATCATTCCAGAAGTAGTGAACCAAATTGCTTATGAAGTGATTGGGAACGATATCACAATCACGATGGCATCCGAGGCTGGACAATTACAACTCAATGCCTTTGAACCTATCATCGCGCACAGTCTTTTCAAAAGTATCGAGCACCTAACAGCTGGTTGTAAAACATTAGAAATTAATTGTATCAATGGAATCACTGCCAACCGAGAATTGTTGGAATCCCGAGTGAAAACGTCTGCAGGACTTGCCACCGCCTTAAATCCTTACATTGGATATGAAAACGCAACTCTGGTAGCAAAGAAAGCTCTATTAGAAAACCGATCCGTTGAATCCATTGTTCTTGAATTAGGTTTGTTAGAAGAAAAAAAACTAAAAGAAATCCTAAGCCCAGAAATTCTCACAGCACCTCATACAATTTGAGGTTGGATTATTTCTTGATTTCTTTTTATTTTTAGAGAAAATACGCTCGGTTCTATTCGTAATTTATGAAACAATTAAGTATGGTATTCCTAGTTGAAGATGACGTGATTACAACATTTCTCATCAAAACTTTGATGGAAAAGTTTTCCTTTGCAGACGAAATCCAGGGATTCCAAAATGGAGAGGATGCTTTAAATGCTCTGCTCAGTGGTACGGTAGACCCAGATTTATTGTTTTTAGATTTGAATATGCCGATTATGGATGGTTGGGAATTTTTAAATGCCATAAACCAACATCCAAAGTATGCAAAACTTCCCATTTATATCCTCACGTCTTCCATTGACCCCACGGACAAAGCGCGGTCAGCGGAATTTCAAAATGTGAAAGGTTACCTTGTAAAACCCCTTTCCCTCAAAGATTTACAATCCATCAACCCCACAATAGGCTAATGAGACATATTTTTTTCTTTAGTTTTCCCCATCACGACCGATCTTAAAGTTGTGAGACTTTCAGATATTCCTTCTGTATCTTCTGTTCTAAACCGGATGGAGTCCCTATCCAAACTTTCAGAAAATCCCAAGTCTCTCGTTTCCTTCCCCGATGTTTTAGAAAGGGAATGGAACCGTGCAAAACCACAAGACAACCTTCCCGTAAATACTCAGAGCCTAAAAGCAGAGGGAATTTCTCTCCCCTTCCCCAAAGAAGCCGACTCCCTGCAGGCCAGTCCCAACCAAACAGATGGAAAAACAAAACCAGCGGATATTTTCGGAACCATTGAATCCATTGCCAAATCACAAGGGATGGATCCAAATTTAGTAAAAGCAATGGTAAAAGCGGAATCTAATTTTAAACCCAAAGCCGTCTCCCCCAAAGGTGCGATGGGACTTATGCAACTGATGCCAGAAACCGCAGAATCTTTAGGTGTCTCTGATCCATTTGATCCGGAAGACAATATTGGCGGTGGTGTGAAATTCTTAAAAGGGCTTATGAAAGAGTTCAAAGACCCTGAAAAAGCAATCGCGGCTTATAATGCCGGCCCGGGAGCAGTGAAACGTTACAAAGGCATTCCTCCCTACGAAGAAACACAAAAATACGTAAACAAAGTCAAACGTTACTATAAAGATTTTAGTTCTTAAAAATTAAGTTTTAGTAAAACGTTAGATAACCGAACTTTTTCTGTAAACTCGCAGTATATACCTCAAACGGATGTTTGATGGCAGTTTCCGACCAAGCTTCATCTACTTTTTTAACAATAAAGGCCAAACTCTTTTCATTCCTGATTTTTTCTGATGTAGCTCTTTGAATGAGTACGTCATTTTCGCTGATAGGAACGATCGCAAAAGATCTAGAATTTCTTCGAAATAGTCCTGACTTCTGAACTAATTGGATGTCCTGGTTCCAAATTCCATTCACATACAAAAAAGATTTATCCGTTACCGTTTCCTCTCTCATGTATTTAGTTTTGGTACCTGTTTGGAAATAAAACGCAAAGGAAAATTCTTTCGGTAAATAAATAGGATCTGATTTTAAAATGAGAGCTTGTCCAAAAGCCTTTGTTAGGTTTTTAGATTGGAGTTCCCAAGGTTCTTTATCTGCCGTTTTTAAGTTTTTGAAAATAAAATAGATAGAACCCAAAATACAAAGTACAATGACAACGGATGCTGTGATGGTATTTAATTCTTTTTCTGTTTTTAATAACACATGTCCAATTCCCAGTACTACGAGTGGCAAAAGTATGAGCAGAGCCGATGTGTACCAAGTTTTGAATAAAAACCCAATGGAGTTTGGTCCAAAAAAATCTGTATAAGAAAAATAGAATAAAGAGAGAATAAAAAATCCAAGATACCCTAATAAAAATAGAAAAGGTACGTTTTTCTTTTTATAAAACACTGATGTTTTTTGTGCAGCCTTACGAGATCCACGAATGCCAGTGAAAATCACAAAGAATGTAAATCCAAGATAGAACATGATAAAACTAGAGAAAAAAGCAAAAGCGGTAAATGTAGGAAAGATGAGAAGGTCTGTCATCTTTTCCAATCGGAAAGTTAAAAACACCAATAGTAAAAATACAAGACAAAGTGTTTCTGTGAAATAGGAAGTTGGGAACCCATAGGAGAATGGGAGAAATGCCGCCAGATAAACCAAAAGGTAATGGTTTCGTTTCCACTCTTCTGACCTAAGGAGTAGCATAAACAAATGTAAGAATAAACTATAGAAAAGTCCGGCTAACACTAGGAAGGAAGGGATATAATTGGTTCCAAAAAGTTTCTTCCACGCCACAACAAACCAGATGGCCAGTGGTTCCCGAGCAGAAAGGAGCCCCCCTTCTTCCACAGCTGCCTTAATATTCGCCAAAAATTCCCATTCGGTTTCTGTCGTAGGAAAAGGTCTAAAATAAGAGAACAGAGCAAAGCCCAAACTTAAGAGTAAGATGCTAAAAATGAAAGGAAGTGGTGAAAAAGGTTTTGGGTCGCGCATCTTGGAAAAGGCTCAAATTGCCTAGTCCTGTATAAATTTTTAGGTGAAAATATTCCAGAAGATTTTCAATTATACATAGAATTTATAAAACGAGGCAAAGAATGTCCGCCGAAAAAAAAGAATACCTTCTCGTGGACGAGAATGGACAGGGAAAACCTGACAAACCATGGATTTTTAGGACTTATGCAGGGCATACCAATGCAAAAGCCTCCAATGAGTTGTACAGAAAGAACCTCTCTAAAGGCCAAACAGGGCTTTCCATTGCTTTTGATCTTCCTACTCAGTGTGGATACAGTTCAGACCATGAGGTATCACGCCCAGAAATCGGAAAGGTGGGTGTTCCCATCAACTCACTCGAAGACTTTCGCATTTTATTCGACCAAATCCCGATCGAAGAGATGAACACATCCATGACCATCAATGGAACTTCCATGTGGTTACTTTCGCTATATGTGGCACTTGCGGAAGAACGAGGAGTCCCACTAGAAAAACTCAATGGAACCACTCAAAATGATCTGATCAAAGAATATCTAGCACGCGGAACCTATATCTATCCTCCGAAAGAATCCATGAAAATCATCGTGGATATGTATGAGTATAGTTTACACAAAATTCCAAAATGGAATCCATCTAACATTTGTTCCTACCACTTACAAGAAGCAGGTGCAACACCTGTACAAGAACTTTCTTTTGCACTTGCAACAGCCATTGCCGTGTTAGATGCCATCAAAGAAAGGAATTGTTTTACAGCTGAAGAATTTGAACAGTGTGTAGGTCGAATTTCTTTCTTCGTTAACGCTGGAATTCGTTTTGTAGAAGAGATGTGTAAAATGCGCGCCTTCACAGAAATGTGGCAAGAAATTACTACAGAACGTTATGCAGTAAAAAATGCAAAGTATCGCGTGTTTCGGTATGGAGTACAAGTAAACTCACTGGGGCTCACTGAAGAACAACCAGAGAACAATGCATGGAGGATTCTCATCGAGTCTCTTGGTGTGACACTTTCCCGAAATGCAAGATGCCGTGCCCTCCAACTTCCGGCTTGGAACGAAGCATTATCCTTACCAAGACCTTGGGACCAACAATGGTCACTTCGATTACAACAAGTCCTTGCTTATGAAACAGACCTTCTTGAATACCCAGACATCTTCGAAGGATCAAAAGTCATTGAATCGAAAGTCAAAGCTCTGAAAGAAGAAGCCAAACTTGAAATTCAAAAGATCATTGATATGGGTGGAGCTCTTGTTGCCATCGAAAACGGTTACATGAAATCTCAACTTGTGAAATCACAAACAGAGAGACTTTCTAAAATCAATTCCAACGAACTAGTGATTGTTGGTAAAAACAAATGGACTGACGGAATCAAATCTCCTCTGATGACCGATTCTGACGGTGGTATTTTCAAAGTAGACCCAAAATCCGCAGAACAAACATTAAACGTTCTAGGAGAGGCAAAATCTCGTCGGGATGTAGCAGTTGCAAAAAAGTCTTTAGAAGACTTAAAAAAAGCAGCAAAAGAAGGGAAAAATCTAATGCCATTCTCCATTGCTTGTGCAAAAGCACTAGTAACCACAGGCGAATGGGCAGATGCACTTCGCGAAGTTTATGGAGAATACAACCCACCAACGGGTGTTGACGGCCAAAAACTCTTTTTGTCAGATGATAAAGTTTCTACTGTTCGCGGAAAAGTGGAAGCCTTTACAAAGGCAAATGGACATAGACCGAAAATTGTTGTAGGGAAACCGGGACTCGATGGCCACTCCAATGGTGCTGAGATGATTGCTGTTTCTGCAAAACACAGTGGTTTTGATGTGATTTATTCAGGGATTCGACTCTCTCCTGAAGAAATTGTACAATCTGCAGTGGAAGAAAATGCCAATGTAATTGGGCTTTCCATTCTATCTGGTTCCCATAAAGAAATCGTAAAACAGCTGTTTGATGAACTCGCGCACTACAAGGCCAAAATTCCTGTTGTGATTGGAGGGATCATTCCTGAATCCGATTTTGATGAACTCAAAAAAATGGGAATTCGAGAAATCTTCACACCGAAAGACTACGATCTAATGTCGATTATGGAAAAAATCATCGACATCGTCTCTGTAGAACCAGCTCTCGTTTAAGGCGAAGAGTCGTTTCGACTTTTATCCTTCCATTGTGGATTTTTAAAAATCTGCAATGGAAGTTCCACTACTCTAGCTTATGTTTTTTAATGGCAACCACCCTTGATCGATACTAAAGAATCTTTATCCCAGTTGGTTTCAGATGCAATTATAGGTGAAAAATATCCGATTGCAAAGATCATCTCTAAAATTGAAACGGAAAAGAATTTAGAATTCCGTGAATCTTTATTCCATGAACTTTCAATTCAAAATCCAGATGCCAAAGAAGGACTTACAATTGGCATCACAGGAACACCAGGTGCCGGCAAATCCTCGTTACTTGGCGAGTTATGTAAACTTTTTTTAGAATTTGCTCCAAACAAAAAAATGGCCATTGTTGCCATCGATCCCTCTTCCAATGTCAGTGGAGGTTCCATTCTCGGTGATCGAACCAGAGTCACCCTTCCCAGAAGGGATCCTAGGCTCTATTTTCGCTCTCAACCCTCCCAACTAGAACTGGGAGGACTCAATCCTTACACCTTTCATGTCATCCGTTTCTTAAGACGGATTTTTGATTATGTATTTGTGGAAACAGTTGGGATTGGCCAAAACGAAATATCAGTTTCTCTCATATCCGATTTATCCTTTCTTGTGATGCAACCTCTCGGTGGTGATCAAGTTCAGTTTATGAAATCAGGAATCATGGAAGTTCCAGAAGCATTCATCATCAACAAATGTGATGAAGAGTCTTTGGCAAATTCTAGTTATTATATGTTAGAGTCCACTTTGGAATTCATTAAAGACATCCTTCCAGACCAATCCCTTCCACCTATCTTCAAAACATCCGTCACCAAACGAAAGGGAATTGAAGAACTATTACGGTATATCTTACAATACCAAAAACGGAAGGACAAAAATACAGAAACTCTCACCCAACTCACACAGTGGGTTCGCAATGAATATGGAAGGTGGGGAATCTCCATTTGGGAAGAACTGGAATCTTCAAAATGGAACCAAGCCGTCAAACGAAACCCACTTGGTGGAATTCAGAAATTAAAGTATGAAGAAGAAGAACGTAAAATCGTTTCACTCATCCAAACAAAAATCAAATAAGGACTTTTAAAAAAACATCAGGGATTGGGCAGGGTTTCCTTTCCTCATAATCAAAGAAAACGATCGCGGTTTTGGCACGAGCGATTTCCTTTCCCCCATTTTTATGAGTGATCACATAAACCATCTCTAAAGATTTTTTAGATACGTTGTCCACAAAAAGTTGCATTACTAAGTCATCAGGAAAAAAGGCTTCTGATTTATAAACAATCGCGACATCGGATACAACAATCCCCTTTCCTTCCACATTGATTTCTGTCCATCCGTGCGAATGGAAAAACCGTGCCCGACATTCATGAGTTAAAGTCAAAATAGCATCATGAGCAAGATGGCCTGCAAAATTAATATCCGAAATTCGAACACTTAAATCCGTAGTATAAATTTGTTTTTCTGGAATATCGATAGAAATTCTAGCCATCAGTCAACAAACCATTTGTATCTTTCATCAACTAACTTTACTTCTTCTCTCAATCGATCGGCATTCCAACCCAGTGTTTTTGCAATCTTTTTATCCAACCGAGTTCGTTCCAAAGGATCAATAACTCCCACAGTACCAACCCCTGATCTTCTAAAATAAAAATCGGTTAAATGAATAATGTCTTCATGAACTACCATAGATTCTACTTCTTCTTCATAGTAGATTTCTCCATTGGGAATTCGATAAAAATCTTTTCCTTCCAAAGATAAAATTCTCCAGGTAACACTACCATAACGGCGTGCCAATGTTTCTAGTTTTGCACCCGAGATTTTCGGATACTTAAATTGTAATTCATTCACAAGTTCT
This sequence comes from Leptospira perdikensis, assembly GCF_004769575.1. Lineage (NCBI taxonomy): Bacteria > Pseudomonadati > Spirochaetota > Leptospiria > Leptospirales > Leptospiraceae > Leptospira > Leptospira perdikensis. The sequence continues at coordinate 242,772 of NZ_RQGA01000007.1, forward strand.
TTGAAACTTTGGTATCGTCCACCGAGTAGTGGTGTAAATTTTGTGACACAAGGAGATATATCTCCTTTGGAATAAATATCGATTGCATTCACTAAACTTTCTGCAACTGCTCGACTAGTGGTATATTTTCCGCCTAGAGCAGAGAAAAAACCCGGGAATCCTTCCTTTTCATAATGAAAAATTTCAGATTTCCTAGAAGCGGAATATGTTCCTTCTGTACTACCCGGATCTTCTACTAGTGGCCGAAGGCCACCGTAATAATAATCCACATCTTTTAAAGTGAGTTTTGCAAACCCAAAACTATAATTCACTTCATCTAATAAATCTACAAGTTCGGATTGTTTGACTTTAAAATCATTTGGATCATCGTCATAGGCGGTGTCAGTTGTCCCTAAAATGGTTTTGCCACGCCAAGGAATCACAAAAAGATGAGACCCATCTCTTTTGGATAATAAAGCACATTCATTTCCACAAATGTTTCGGACTACCGCATGAATTCCCTTAGAACGAACTAGTTTTTTCTCTGCCGTAACACCCGTCATAGATTCAATCAAATCAGCCCAAGGACCTGCTGAATTGACAACAACCTTAGCCGAAACCAGGACTTTTTTCCCTGTGATGGAATCTGTAAGTCCAACCGTATAACCACCGCTATTTTGTTTTTTTAGTGTGGTGACTGCAAGGTAATTGAATGCATGAGCACCCTTCTCCTTCGCAGATAAAATAAATTCAGTTGTATGCTTTTCTGGATTTGGGTTTGCATAGTCGTAATACTGAAAACTCCCAATTAAAGACTTTCGATTCAGTCCAAAAACTTTATAAATGGTTTCTCTAAGTGAGTTCCATCGGTATCTGGGCAATTTGACGTCGGCATCAATCTCTTCATTACGATCAAAAGAAAGTGTATTATATAATTCCAACCCAAAAAACAATTGAATTCGTTGGAACCAAGAACGAACGGGAATGATAAATCCCATTGGTCTTACTGCATGAGGCGAAATTTTGGCAAGGTATCTTCTTTCGGAAAGTGATTCTCGAACAAGCCCAAACTCTAAATTCTTTAGGTATCGAAGTCCACCATGAATGAGTTTAGAAGTCGCTTGACTCGTCCCAGATGCATAATCATTTTTCTCTACAAGTAAACAATTGTATCCGCGTAACGTTGCGTCCCAAAGGACATTGGCCCCCGTGATCCCACCCCCGATAATGATGATATCATACTCTTCTTTGAGGTTTTTAAGTCGCGAACTTTCATTCTTTGTAATTTGTTTCATTTGATTAACATTTGATCGGCAAGGCTTTTGGCAAAACTTTGAAGTGGGCAGGAAGTTGACCCATATTTTCACCATCTACATCAATAAAAACATCTTCCTCAGACTCAGCTGTTAACTCTGTGATTTGTTTAGAGATCACCTTTGAATCATCTGACAATTTCCCACGGTATAAATATCCAAACTTCCGAAGGGTTTCCATCACTGTTACGTCTTGAATCGCGAGAAAGTCCATTTTCCCATCGTCTAACTTTGCTTTGGGTGCGAACCACATTCCTCCACCCGCATACTCACCATTTGCACAAACAATAAGTCTACATTTATTCGTGATTTTTTCAAATTTAGAAAGAGTTAGAGAAATTTTTTTGTTAGTATAAGTGAACAAACAGAGAAAAGAATACAGTAAAAATACTCCCTTCCCACCGATGATGGAAGCAAGCTTTGACCTATTGACTTTATAAACAACTTCCCCACCCATTCCAACATCAGCTAAGTTCAAACAAAGATAATCACCTTTTGTTTTATCCGCTTTGGTGTAAGTGACTGCAATCAAATCAATGAATCTTTCTTTGCCTTCAAGAATTTGTTCTAAGGCTTTGATTGGGTTTTTAGGAACCTTTACTGTTTTAATAAAATCATTTCCTCTACCAGCAGGGATCGGACTAAATATAACATTTTTATTGATTAACTTTCCTTTTTCAAAAAGTCCGTTAATGATATTAGAGAATGTTCCATCACCACCAATACCGATAATCCAATGGAACCCTTGTTTGACAGATTCTTTTACGATGTCGCGGGCTGCCTTGTCTTTTGTTGTGGCCTCAAATTCATAAGGAATCCCTTTTTTTTGTAACTCCGGTTCCACTCGTTTCCAAACTTTTGCGGAGAGACCTCCGCCAGATACAGGATTTAAAATTACTTTTATCTTTCTCATCAAGTCTCTCCTTTGTTTCCAGAAAACAGTCCATAAAATAGTACATGTTCAATCGTTTCTAAGTAGGCCTTTTCACTTTTGATTTCATTTTGAAAATGCCCTTCAAGAATCACTTCAACAGCACCGCGAATCATACCCCAAGCCACAGCAACGTTAGGATAGGTTCCCTTCGTATTGATTAAATTTTCTTGTTTTGCTTGTTTGTATATTTTTTCTAAAAGTGTGAGTCGATTGGTTCTTTCATCTATTAAAAGTTTTCGCAGATCGTCAGAGACATTATTAATATTTAAGTTAACGCCGCACTGCCGAGCAACAACATACATATGTCGATCACCTAAACAATGATCGATATATGCTCTAATTGCTTTTCTAGACATTTCTATCGCTGATGGTTCATCAAAGGATTTTTCTAAACGAGTACGAAGGCGAACATAGTCTTCATACTGAATCCTTGCCATTAGATCATCTTTACTTTTGAAGTGCAGGTAAATAGTTCCCCTACCTATCTCCAACTGTTTTGCGATATCATCCATCTTTACAAGTGATGGATGTTTAGTTCTAAAAAGTTCAATAGCACAATTCAGAATGTCTGTTTCTCTTTGTGCAAATTCACGTTTTTTCCTTTCAGAAACACCCATTATTTTAATCCTAACAATCCACCTGGGTTCATGATCCCTTTCGGATCGAATGTCTTTTTGATCGAAGACAAAATACGAAGGCCTTCTTTCCCGACTTCCCCTTCCATCCATGGAGCAAGCATCCTTCCAATTCCATGATGATGGGACAACGAACCACCGTGTTTATGGATACTATCGATAATTCCTTTATGGAATTTCACAAAGTCTACAGTTTCATTTTTTTGATTCATTGGACTTAAGAAAATAAAATACAGATTGGCACCGTTCTCATAAGCATGGGAGATATGCACCATACAAGATGTGTTTTCATGACTTTTGATATAAGCTCTAGTTTTTTCCCACAACTCATGTAAATTTGACCAACTAACAGCAGTCTCTAAAGTATCAATTCTTATCCCTTCATCCATTAGATAATCTCTGAGATAGGCACTAGAATATCTTTGATGTAACCATTTGTTTACGGGAGACTCCCCTGTTGAAAACCCACCGTTACGTTTTGCAATTTTTTTGATCTTCTTCAAAACTTCTTTTGCATATGATGGATCTCCATCTACAATGATATGCATAAGAGACCTTTCCATTGGTTTGTAACCAATAAACCGCAAGAACAAATCTTCTTTACCACCATGAAGTCCACTCATATGAAAAGAAATGTCTGTTTCTTCTGGATCTTGGATACGAAAGAAATGAGGTTTACCGAAACCAGCTTGCATTACATCTCGCATCGTCTCCACGGCCTTTTCAAAGTTTTTGAAAATAAAAGAACCTTTGGCTGAGTTTTCTGGATGGAATTTCCGAATTTTTAATGTTGCTTTAGTAATCACACCAAAACTTCCTTCCGTTCCCAGAAACAAACGGAATAAATCTGGACCGATAGATGCCGCAGGATACGATTTTGATTCAAACTTTCCGGATGGAGTAATCGCTGTTAAACTAAGAAGAATGTCTTCGATTTTTCCATAACCCGTGGAAGCTTGGCCGGCACCTTTTGCAGCAATCCAACCACCAACTGTGGAAAACTCAAATGATTGTGGGAAGTGACCACAAGTATAACCACGTTCATTTAAATGTTTTTCCAAAACTGGGCCATACACTCCCGCTTCCACCGTTACGGTAGAATCAATCGCATTAAATTCAATGATCCGATTCAAACGAGATAAATCTAAAGAGATCCCACCTTTAGGAGCTTGTAGAGCTTTAGTGACTGTAGAACCTGCACCATAAGGAATCACAGGGATTTTTCCTGCATTTGCAACTGCAATTATCTCAATTACTTCCTGTTCATTTTTTGGTGATACAACAACATCTACAACATCTGCTACTTCACCAAATCTTGCTTTATAAATTTCTGTATAAAATTTCCCAATAGAATGTCTTGCGCGAGAGGAATCGTCTAACGAAACAAAGTTTTTTCCAACAATTTGTTTTAACTTTATGAGAGTGGCTGTGGAAATTTTTGATTTTTTTAAAGGCCTTAAAGGAAGTTCTCCTTTCGGAAGTGAATTTTTAAACTCTTTATCAACAGGGAACTGACCTTCCAAAAACTTCAATGTATGTTCTGGTAATTTTTCTTCTACGTTGGGAGATCCCCATTTATAAATTGTGCGAGTTTGCATATTGGTAACCACAAGTTCTTATTTGTTCCAAAATTTGAACCAAGTTCAATATTTGACAACCAAAATAATCTGCAGTCCAAATTTTCTTTATCCGCGAAATTCCTTAATGTACTCCGCCCTAACCTGATCAACAAAATCACTTGTTAGAGCCGTTCCAAATAATGCTGACAAGGTTTCAACAAGTACATCATCTAAATCAAATCCAGTTAGAATCCATTCGATGAGCTCAAACGTAATGTCTAACGCAGGTTCAGAATATAACTCAGATTTCCCTTTTGCAATTTGTAACAACAAGTTGGTGATACCTGTTAGTTCTTTTTTCTCTATAAAGGAACGAATTTCAGTGGGGTAAGATACCATTAACTTTTGTTTAATGGCATTGGGTGTAAAGATAAGCTGATCTTCGTGAAGATCTAATGCTTTTAATAGATGATCTTTGAGATTTTTTTCTGAATGATGGCTTTCTTGCCAAACGAGAAGAATTTTCTCTCCTACGAGAGAATCTTCAAAAGGTAAAAAAGGATAAGGTTTTTTATCCATAAAATGCCCAGGGGGACATCCTCCTGGGTTCACAAACTAAATTATTTTTTTGGAGGTACAACTGCATCTTTGCAAGTTTTAGATAGTGTGAATTTAACAACAGTTTTAGCAGGGATTACAATTGCTTCACCAGTTGCTGGGTTTCTTCCCTTACGTTTTGGACGATTGCGTTTAACAAGTTTTCCTAAACCTGGAATGATGAATGCACCGTTTTTCTTGGTTTCTTTATAAGCGAGATCAACAAAGGAGTCTAAGAACGCAGCCACGCTCTTTTTGGTCATACCAGTTATTTCAGCGAGTTCGCTGAGCATTTCGGACTTCTTCATTGGGGTAGGAGTTGTTGCCATACTTTGATTTTCCTCTAAACCATTTAACGGTTACACATTATTTATAAAACTACATGATTTGGTACAAGACTAAATTGATTTTGGATACAATTTTTCTGCAAATTTCCTAAGAAAAACAAAGTTTTTGTAAAAAAACCTTTATTTCCCTAAGGAAAATAGGAATTTCTTCCAAAACTCATGGCTTCAACCAAGTATAAAAAGGTCGTAGTGGTATTCAAACGTACCAAATACGAATTGGATTTGGAAACTTATGGCTCCATTCAAGCCTATAAAGAAGTCGCACGGCTCAATCCGGAAGTCTTTGAGAGGACACAGGAATCTCACGAAAGGCAATTACAATCTAGAGAATTTCTAAAAACGAATGTGTTCCCCAATGCTGATTTTGTATTTCGTGAAAACTTTGAACCAGAAGGTGAGACAAATTACGATTTGATTGTAGCCCATGGTGGTGATAATCATTTCACTTATGTAGCCCATTTGGCCGGGAATACCCATCTAATTGGCTGTAATTCTGATCCTGATTCCTCTGTGGGAGCCCTTCTTGGGTTCACTGCGGAAGAGTTAAAAGAAGTAGTCAAAAACAACTTCACTCAAACTCAATTGGAGTCATGGTCACTACTTGATACAGAAATTCAATATCCAAATGGAACGAAACTAAAAACGGTCCCTGCAATTTGCGAACTTTCTATACGAAATAATAGCCCAGACCTCACATCTAGATTTTGGATTTCCTACCAAGGGAAAAAAGAAGAACAAAAGTGTTCTGGACTCCTTGTTTACACAGGTGCGGGCTCCACAGGTTGGATCAGTTCTTGTTTTCCTAAAAAATTCCCTCCATTTTCAAAACATGAAGCCTTTTTCCATGTTTATTCTCGAGAAATTCGAGTGAAGTCCCGAGAAACAGAGTTTTCCTTGGCAGATTTTAGGGCTTTAGATCAAGTGGAAGTTATTTCAGAAATGAATGGTGGACTGGCGGTTGACTCTCTAACGGAGAGACATTATCCGTTTCCGCCTTACGCTAAGGCGACAATTCGGTTATCGCCTGAGAAATTATTTGTAATTGTTCCGCTAAAGAGAGGGGAATCCATGCAAGACTTACCATACGAAATAGAACAAAAACGCATTAATGGAACCGTCATCGTCCAAATCAAAGGTCGTATGGAATCGGGGCCACTGGATCGGATCACACAAACGATCTTAGACGAAATGGTTGGAGCTGACAGAAAACATCTCATTTTAGATTTTTCAGAACTTCGATATATCTCCAGTCTTGGAATTCGTATGATTTTGGATGTAAAAATGAACTTACAGAAGAGAAATAAAGAAATGGCACTCGTAGGAGTGACTAGTTCCATTCTTCAAGTTTTTCATCTGCTCGGTCTTTCCAATGCTTTTCAATTCTATCCAGACCGTGAAGAAGCATTGAAGTCTTTTGAGGAGCCATCTAAGTCCTAGATGTCTCCACGAATTTCCGTTTGGATCGCCAATTCGGTTTTCGTATCCTTTGTCGTCATTTCCCTATTCTATTCATTTGTTCATTTTGAAAATCGTTACTTAAAATCAGAAACTGCCACCTTAAACGAAGAGAGGAACAGGAGTTTTGCGATCGTTCAAGAACTCTCTCGTGTGAAAAACCAATTTCCAATCGCCTATCAATGTCATTATAGTTTTGGGCTTAGCAATGGATCTCTCTATGAAATCACAGAAAGGATTCCATATTCTATTTACAAAAGATTGCGGTTAGGTGATACTATTGAGGTTTACAGAAAAGAAATTAAGATTTTTGGAAAACAAACAGCCATTTCGCGAATTCGGGGGAATGAAGAACCACTCCCCCTATTGGAAAACTTAGAAAAGTACTTTCAATATGGATTAATCTATTTACTCGTATTAGTCGGTGTTACCTTAGTATTTAGGGTTTGGGGATTACTATTTCGAACTTATCCTTTGCAGCAAAAACCAACTGCGATTGACGAGACTGTTGTAAATAAAGTTCAGGATTAACATCAAAATTCACAAAACACATATATTTATCGTGTTTTACAATGTACATGAATTCTGAATAATTTAAATGAGTGTTTTGTGTCATAAAACCACGAAGCCATTTGCTTTCTCTATAAACTCTTTCATATTGAACATTGGTTGCATCAATTTTTTTAATAGCTTCAGCAGACTCTTTAGAATAATCGCGGCTCATAATTTCTTTTTTGAGCGTCTTAATCAAGTTATATTCTAACTTTGCTTTATTAGGTGGTAAATTTTCGGGGCGAGTTTTATAATAGTATTCGAATAACTCTTTATCTTGTCCCTCTTTCACATCGTGATTCTCTTGGTTCACATCGGTAGGGGTAACTTGTGGTTTAGTGTCCTGGGCAGAAATAGAGACAACTGCTACAAATAACACAAAGGTAATCGATAGGGATTTTTTTAAGAGTTCCATAGTCTTCATTATCGGAATCCTAACAGAAATTTCAAAATAAAATTTTCTGTTTTCAAAAAGAGAAACAAGGTTCAAAACAGGTTTATCATGTCGATTCCCCCACTCATTACCTTCCAGGAGGACTTTCTTTCCGGAAAACTGATTTCCAAAGAATATGTCCACTTTTCGGAAATCGACTGCCCAGAATTGGATATATGGATTGGTAGAGTGGTTCGGAGTATTTCATTAGAATTCCTACACGAAATTTTATTTACCATCCTAAGTGAACTACTAGTAAACGGATGTAAGGCAAACGGCAAACGTGTTTTTTTCGCTGAACAAGGATTGGATTTATGGAATCAAAATGATTATTCCAGAGGAATCCCTCTTTATAAAGATGAATTTGGGCACAATCGCAAACGAGTTTTTTTGGCACTCGACAAGTCCGATTTCAAAATTACTTTAAGCACAATCTTCAAAGAAGATTACATAGAGTTTCGAGTCAAAAATAATGCCAAAATCTTGACTGAAGAAAAAAATAGAATTTTAAAACGTGTCCAAGCATCTGCAAAATACAAAAACATTAACGACGCCTATCGAGAGTCTGTCGATAACGAAGAAAGTTCAGGGCTTGGGATTGTTCTTATTCACATCTTACTTAGGAATTCGGGAATCTCTAATCAGTTCTTTCAACTTCTGACAACAGAGGAATATACTGAAGTTATTATCCGAATTCCGAAACAACTCATTCCCAAAGAAAATCAAATCAATATTAAAAACCTTTTGGTTCGGGAGGTAAATAGCCTTCCTCCCCTTCCTCCGCAAATTCAAAAACTGATCCTAACAGCAAAGAAAAAAGATGTCGATTGGCATGAAATTTCGGCGGAGGTTGAAAAAGATCCAGCCATTACAGCGGAAATTCTTAAAATCGCAAACTCCCCCCTGTTTGGAGCTCATACTCCGATTATATCGGTTTTGGAAGGTGTAAAAAGAATTGGACTCAAAAATTTGGAATCAATTTTTCTAACATTAGGTGCCAAAAAAATACTTAACTCTCGTTATGCGAAACAAGTATTAGTTTGGACTCATTCTTTTAAAACCTCCATGTATGCTAGGTTTCTGATCGAAGATAGCAAAAAACATCTGAAATTACTCGAGCCTGCCATCATTTGTGGTTTACTCCATGATTTAGGGAGAATGGTCCTCCTTTCCTTAGACCTAAGACAGGTAAACCAAATTCGAGTTCTTAGAAGTGACGACAATAATGAAATTTCAGAATGGGTTGAAGAATACACTTTAGGAACTACACATTCTGAAATTGGATATCTGATGTCAGAAAAATGGAAATTCCCTGAGGAAATTTTAGACGTGATTCGATACCACCACAAACCATGGCAATGTAAAACCAGAAACAATATTCTCTGTCAAATCATCTATCTTGCGGATATTTTAGCCAACATTGGGCGTGGAAAAGGAAACTATTTCACTGTAGAACCAGAAGTACTCGAGTATTTCGAAATTAAATCAGAAAAAGAATTTCGTGAAATGCAAGAAAGGTTTAAACTTCAATTTGAGGAACATAGAGAAGAATACCAAACTCTATTAATTTAATTATGAACTGGAAAGACTTACTCAACCTAGAAGACGAACAATTAGAAGATTCAAATCTTGCAGATGAATTTAACTTGGTTGGGCATCCTGAATACCCGAGTATTTCCTCACTTCCACCAGAAGAAACATTAGAAATTCTTAAAGAGTTTTTATTAGCGGAAGGCCAATCAGTAAATATTAAAAATCTTCTAAGTTATGCTCCTATACTAGAAATTACGTTAATCAAAAAAAATCTACCTACCATCTACGGATAATTTTATTCCACATCTTGAACATCACTGATATCAGTTTGATGTTCTTTTCCTACTTCCGTACTAAATTCAATTTTCTTAGCGACTGATTTTTCCATACTACTAATTAGTAATTCATTTGTACGAGCAAGCCTATCTGCCATTATCGAAACCATCTTTGCTGCAAACTTTGGATTTTTAACGAGGAAGTTTTCCAACTGTTGTTTACTTTCAATAACTGCAACTTCGCAATTGGTTATTGTTCTTGCAGTCGCGCTCCTTGGATTGGAACTAAACAAAGCCATCTCTCCAAAAAAATCACCAGGTTTCATCATAGCCAATCTTGTTTGGCTATTGTTCACCGTAAAAAAAATCTCAACGTTCCCTTGAAGGATGATGTACATCGCATTATTCAGTTCCCCTTCTTTGAAGATCCTCTGATTTGGCGGAATGTTGAGTTTGCTCATTGATTCGTGGCTCCTGTATCTATTTTTGGCTATTTTGCCTAAAATCTGAATTCATTTTCCTTTCCCCCTGGAAATCTGAAAAGAAAATGCCTTAAAGGAGAAGCGATTTATGGAATGGGAATTACTAGGGATCATACTAGCAGGCCTCGGTGCCTTGTATCTTTGGGTCTTCCAAGTCCCCTATTCTCTTCCTCATCCCCTAACTACCAAAAAAACAAGAGAAAACCGGTTCGACTTCCTGCGAGGATTGGCAATGGTTGGGATCGTAATCATTCACGTTCATTCTTACTTTTATTTTTTTCATCCCGCAGATACATCCGTCGTTCGAACGACTTTATTTTTGTCTAATTTATCTCGTTTTTCTGTACCTCTATTTATACTAACATCCGCAATTTTTTTACGGAAAAAAGAAGGGTATTGGATTTCTAAATTAAAGAATTTAATACTACCCTATACAATTGCTTCGGTCATCGGATATTTAATAAAATATAGTAACTATACTGTATTAGAATTGATTCAATTTTACTTTTTAGGAAAGGTTTTTGCTCCCTTCTACTTTGTACCACTTCTGGTTCAATTTTATCTTTTTTTCTTTATATTTGATCGGTATTTAATGAACAAAAAATTTTCTAAAGGACTACTTCTTTTTTCGTTTTTAATCAACTTAACATCAAATCTTGGATTTTTTGATTCCATATTACCCAAAGACTACCATTCGATTTCCATATTAAACTATATTTTCTTTTTTATATTAGGAATCCAAATTGGACTCACTCAAGAAAATGAAAACATACCAAAAACTAACGTCTCGCTTGTCTTTGGAACTTTCTTTATTGTCTTTCTATTCTTTGTAGTTTTGTTCAGCGGTGTTTATGCTTTAGATTTCAAAAACCATCACTTAATTTATCCCATTTTTTTCTTCTTAGTCATTTGGGAACTTTTACCAAAACTCAATCACACTATATCGGATATGATTTGTTATATAGGCAACAATAGCCTGTTTATATTCCTTCTCCATCCCTTTGTCATTCACATGATGCATAGTTTTGACCCTTATTCTTTTGGAGGGCCATTTTTTGGTTATTTATTCACATTAATTTTGAATGTGGGAATACCCCTTGGTATTGCAATTACAATCCAAAAGGGTAAGTCTTTATATCAATCACGCCACTTTGCCGAACCAAAGTAAGCGCTTTCGCATATTCTAATAAAACATTTATTGTGTAACTCAATCTATTACGAATATACTCGTCATCTTTGCCTTCAGGTGTTTCAGAATTTAATACAGATTCTACGTGCCGAACAATTACATGATCGGGGAGATACACAATCCGAGTATTTTTGTAACTAGACATTCGAAGTTCTGCATTAGGGTAACTTCCACCCATTCCACTAGATACTGTGACTATAAGACCTGGTTTATGAGAAATATCTCCCCCACTCAAATACAGGAAAAAATTTTTTAAAGCAGGACTTGCCATTCCGGCATATTCGGGAGAAAGAAAAATATAAGCATCTGCATTTCCAAATCCAACACTATACTCTAACCAAAACTTTTTTAGCTCAGAATCTTTTTCCCACATTGCGGGTTCCCAAAGTGGGAGGGGATTTCCACCCAAGTCAAAAAGAATTGTTTCAATACCTTTTGTTTCTAGTGTTTTAACAAGAAATTTGCCAACTTTTAATGATTGCGAATTTTTCCTATGGCTGCCTGCAACTAAACAAATTTTCATCTAGGCCCGCCACCTTGATTTTTGTTTCCTTTGTGGTGGGTTTTCTTTTTATTTTTCCATTTACGATTATTATGACCGTTTGGTTTCGTATCACCACGATCATCTTTTTTCTTCTGGGGATGATGGTGGTGTTTTTTGTCTGCAAAAGCTTTTTCTTTTTTCTGTTCTCTTTCTTTTGCAAATCTTAATTTCTCATCACCAAACAACTGAATATAACCAAAGAGAAAAGCTCCAAGAATTCCGTGAATTCGTTCCCATTGTTTTTTATCCAGATCACCAAAAACGGGATGTTCCGCAAAAGGACCTGAATGTAGTTTGAATGCCGTTAAAGATGTTTTGAGTCTAAGAAGAGCAGAATCCGAATCCCCCAAATCCTTTGGAGGAAATCCAGGGATTTGATTTGCCTTTGTGTAATTCCCTTTGGATATAAGTTTCGCAAACTTATATTTACCCAATAATTTATTAATCGTATTTCTTTTATTCGTAGATCCAATTCGTTGTATTGATAATTCAATGGATTCTGCCAAAAAATCATAAACTTGAGTTAAACTAACGTCAGCTTTCTGTTTTTTCTCACAGGCTATAATGATCGATAACTCTCTTTCGATATCGTCTATCGTTTTAAGTTTTAAAGTTGACTTCATTTTTCCTCTATTCGTTGATTCCGTATTTCTTTTTGAGTAAACCTAATTCTTTCAAAAAGTTATCTCTGACCTTCCCAGTAAGTTTGCCTACATTGATGCTAACCCGACTGATTCCAGACCCAACTCGGGGTGAAATCATTTCACCCCCTCTGTTTTCTTTACGTTTTAGCAATTCTTCGAGATTCTTTACTGAAAGTGGTTTCCCGCTGATCATTAATTCCATAACCGATTTCTGATCCAACCTAGCGATACTGCTAAGTTGTTTTACATACCTTCCGCTGTAACCCAACAATTCAGATACTTCCTCTGCGGTTTTCCTTTTTTCTTTGCGGAGAAACTGAATGGCTTTTCCAACTTCCCAAGGATTTAAATTTTTCCTTTTTTCGTTTTCAGCCAGTGACATCTCATAACATACATCTTCATTCGCGTCTGTTACAATCGCAGGAATTTCTTTCCAACCTAATTTGAGAGCTGCACGATAGCGACGTTCTCCGGCAACAATCAAATACTTGCCCTTGTCTTTCCGAACGAGGATAGGCTCAATTAGTCCCAATCTTTCCATTGAAGGAACAAGATCCGTTGTGTCTTCGCGTCCAATAAGCCTTGGTTGGGTAGGATTTGGTGAAATCTGACTCAGCTCTAAGTGAGAGGGATTCTTTTTCTTTTCAGAATAAGCAGAAATTAAATCTAAGGCTTGGAATTCAGTTTTTTTGGACATCGATTTTACTTTTAACCTCTACTGCAAGATCTCTAAAATTTTTCATCGTAGCTAAATCAATTTTAGCTAAAAAAGACATCTTCGCTTGTGCTTGCGGAATAGCCTCTCTCCTCTGAATGACAGTTTCGAAAACAGGGAAATATTTTTTTACCCCTTCCGCTAAACCAGCCAAGGCTTTCTGCCCTTCGTATTGGTTTAATACCGCCCCTAATAATTTCAACCTTTGGTTCGCTTTTTTTTGAATCTTCTGGAAAGTTTCGTATAGATCCCTAATCCCTTGTAAACTAAAGGCTCTTGTCTGAATTGGAACCAATATGTAATCAGCGCAAATCAATGCGTTCTCGAGAATAAGACCGAGAGAGGGTGGACAATCAATAATTATAAATTCGTATCTGGAACGAAGAGGAAGGATTGCTTCATTTAATAATTCAAAATCATCGCGTTCATATGGTGTGGTTAAGTTTGCTAGTTCCAAAGTAGAAGGGAGCAAATCAAAATTTTCACCAATGGTTTTGATAGCCGGTTCAATATTCTTAGCTTTTTTCCCCCGATAACCTAAATAATCCATTACAGAAGGTACATCTTCTTTTAAAAAAAGTTGAGTCGCATTGGCTTGCGGATCCCAATCGATTAACAATACTTTGTGGTTTTCAGCGAGAGCTTCTGCTAAATACAAACTGATTGTCGTTTTCCCCTCCCCTCCCTTTTGGTTTGATATAGCAATTACATGACTATCAAATCCATCTGGTTCAGTGGGTTCAAAATACTTAAGCAAAACTGATTGTTTAAACTCCCCGGACTTCCATCCAGGTATCTTCAAACTTGATACCTTGGCGGAGAACTCACCCGCGTTCAAACCAACGAATTTAGCCGCTTCTTCTTCAGTTAGTATAGTATCCGTTTTGCCCATAACCTACCCAAATGATGTGAATATCCGTCCAGACTGTCAATTTAATTATGTCTCTTAGGGGTGAAATGATTTCACCCCCAAACAAACCAAATGAAGACGAAATAAACCGAAGACCAGTAGCCACCTTCCCCTCTTTTTAATTTCGGAATTTACAACTTTTAGGTAGAATAGAACCTACGTTGGTGCCTAAAATATCTAAATTCCCCTTTTTAATTTTTCTCTTAGGTTTAAGTTCTGTCTCTGCAGAAGTGATTTGGGGACCAACAATAGAAAAATCCGGCGGGGAGTATATCTTCGAAACAGGTAATAAATATCCTAACTTATCGGGGATCCGTGGCGGATCGAGAATCAGTTTTCCACGAACTTTTTCACTCTTCGGCATTCAAGGAATCTTTACCAAAGATCGTATTGAAATTAGTGGTGCACTAAAGACCACAGGTAATTACCAGAAATCGGGAGAAGCCCGCGACGAGGATTTTTTTCTTGGTTCCATATCAACAGAAAATACAACGAATATCGCAACAAGGGAATGGAGTTATAGAGACTCTGCCACCGTTTACTCCGGTAGTCGCAACTTTGCAGACGGGAAAGGTAAATCAACGGTCTTCGAAAATCGAGCAGAACTTTACGGAAGGTATTATTTCCAAACAGCAAATCCAAATTATTGGGCAGACGGCTCTGGATTTTTCTTATCTGCAGGTGTGAAATACTCTTATTTTAAATATTTGTTTTATGACGTGAACCAATACGTAGAAACTACGCCAGTTTTTTATGGCCCGATTGGAATCGGACTTAGTTTTTCCAATGATCTTTGGGAGTTCTTTACAGGCGGAGGTTACCGTTATTCTTCTGGCGATTTTTATCTAGACCTAAGTTTTATGCCATCATTCGGGCGGATCAAAACAAGAGATTTCCATGTACAACGGTCGATTAATTTTTTCTCAGAAAACTACGGATTAGGTTGGGCATCAAAAGTAGAAGTTGGATATAAAATGACTCCAACATGGTTAAGTTATATCCGAATTAACCATCGAAGATTTTTTTCAGAAGGAAGGTTTACTTCACAAGGAGGACTGACAACAGACGACTTAGCTTCAAATTTAGTCAGCGGATTTAAATCACATATCAATATCAAAGATTATACGATCGAAATTGGAGCTCTAAACAAGTTGGACTGGTCTAAAGATGAATCAGAAAGTTCAGAAAAAATTCTACCAAAAACACCGGAGTAATACTATCTAATACATAATGATAGATTTTGAAATCGAAAGGAAAACAACAAAAGGAAGAAACATTTCCCTTGTTGTATACCAAAATGGTAAGGTCGTTTTAAAACATCCAGCTAGAGTTCCCAAGAAACAATTGGAGGAATTCATATCTGAAAAAAAAGAATGGATTCTCTCAAAACTTAACAATCTCCCCAAAGACATACCTAAAAAATTGAAATTTACAGACGGGGAAATAACTCATATTTTTGGAACCCCAACAACCATCAATATAAGTTCCCAGAAAAAGGTTACTATCCTCAACCAAACGATCCAGATTCCAAATATTGATAGCGAAAAATCTCGAATCCGAAAAGGAAAACTTGCATTAAAAGAATTACTTTTAGAAAAAATAATACCTATAGTGGACACAACCTCCAGAGCATTGAACACAAAAGTCACAAAACTATCGATCAAAACAATGCGTTCCCTCTGGGGGAGTTGTAATTCTAAAAATCAAATTTCTCTCAATTTAAGTTTGGTTCATTGCCCAGCTTCTATCATCGAATATATTGTTTTACATGAGATTGCACATACCATTGAACACAATCATTCCTCAAAGTTTTGGGCGATTGTTGAATCACAAAACCCCAACTATAAAGTTGCTGAAAAATGGCTCAAAGAAATCGGGAAAAAATACATCTACTATCTTAATTAAATGAAAGAAAAAATCAAAGTTCTCTTTATCTGTTTAGGAAACATTTGTCGTTCGCCAGCTGCCGAAGGTGCATTTCTAAATCTTGTTAAACAAAAAAATTTAACCCATTTATTTGAAATCGATTCTTGTGGGACTTCAGGATATCATGATGGTGACTTGGCTGACCCAAGGACACGAAAAATAGCAGAAAAAAGAGGGATTCATTTAACTCACCGATCTAGGAAATTAAACAAAAAAGATTTAACATATTTTGATTATTTGTTAGTGATGGATGAGAACAATTTGGATGATGTAAGAAGTCTAACAAATGATATAAATATTCAGGGAAAAATTATCCTCTTTGGTAAGTTCAGAAGTGATTCAGGTGCACCGATTGTTCCTGATCCATATTACAAGAATGAAATCGCATTTGAAATGGTTCAGAATCTTGTTGAAGATTGTTCTTCTGGTTTCTTGAATTTTTTAGGAGTAGACGAATGTCTCAAATAAAGAAAAAAATCTTAATCGTTGGAGCCGGCTTTGGTGGGTTACAAGTAATTAAAACTCTCGCAAACCACAAAACTTTTGATATCACAGTTGTTGATAAAAAAAACCACCACCTCTTTCAGCCACTTTTATACCAAGTTGCCACCGCAGTATTATCACCAGCAGACATTGCAATTCCATCAAGATCGATTACAACGAAGTATAAAAACGTAAAAATTTTACTTGGCGATGTAACGGAAATCGATTTCAAAAATCGACAAGTAAAATTTCAAAACAACGCCGAAACCTACGACTATCTAGTGATCGCAACGGGAGCTAGGACGAGTTATTTTGGGAATCATAGTTGGAAAGAAAAAACATTAGGTTTAAAAAATCTAAAAGATGCTCTAGCAATCAGAAGACGTATTTTACTTTCCTTTGAACAAGCAGAACTTATCGGTAACTATGAAAAAGCTAAAAGTTTTATGCATTATGTGATTATTGGCGGAGGACCAACCGGTGTAGAACTCGCTGGTTCCATTGCAGAACTTTCGCATAATATCATCCGTAAAGACTTTCGTAATATCGATTCTGGTATGACAAAAGTCACACTGATTGAAGCAGGTCCTAGATTACTGACTGCATTTAGTGAGAAGTCCAGTTCCTTTACCAAAGAAAAACTGGAAAGTAGGGGAGTGGAAGTACTCACAAATTCGCCAGTAATCGATATTACTGACACGGGTGTCATACTCAAAGACAGAACCATTGAATCCAAAACCGTGATTTGGGCTGCGGGAGTGGAAGGTTCAGAGTTAGCTAAAAATATATCAGTTAACAAGGATAAGGCGAACAGGATTATCGTTGATGAATACTGTAGAACAACTGAATTTCCAGAAGTATTTGTCATAGGGGATGCTGCGAATTTCAGCAAAGGGCTTACGAAACCGTTACCCGGGGTTTCTCCAGTCGCTATGCAACAAGGCAGATATGTTGCCAAAATTATCGAATCTACTGAAAAGAAAAAACCTATCACCCCCTTCCATTATTTTGATAAGGGGAATATGGCTACGATTGGAAGGACTGATGCTGTTGCCGAATTCGGGAAATTCCGATTAAAGGGAATTCTAGGATGGCTCGGTTGGCTCTTTGTCCATCTTGTTTATCAGGTTGGATTCAAAAACAAGGTGAGTACGTTACTCAGTTGGGTATGGAGTTACCTAACGTTCCGAGCAGGATCAAGGCTCATCCAAGAAGAAATGGATGAGCTCTCAGTTCGATCTTAGATTGTAACGATTTTTATTTGCTTCAGATATACACTTTTTATATGCTAGCTCAGTATTTCCAATCCATATGGTTCTATTCAGTTCCGTATCACCGCTAGCAGTATGTCTTTCAAAAATTGGCAACATAAAGACGTAACTTCGTTTCCTAGTCTTTTCACATTCCTCCAGGAATTGATCTTCTCTGGATAGTTGCGCACAGGCAGAAGTAAATAAAAACAAAAGAAAAAAGAATCGTATCACTTAGATTGATCCAACAGTGTTTGTAATTCTACCAACTCCGATGATTGTTCTTTCGAAAGATGTATCTTGTTCAAATTAAGGAAACCGAGGTCTTCTTCTGCCTTTATCAATTGCGATTGTTTGTATTCCGGCTTGTGACTTACTTTTAAAATCACTTCTCCTTTATAACCCGTATCACCATTCGCTTCTAAAATAATAGACTTTGCACGTTTTAAGTATAACGGAATTAGTTTTGGAATTGGGGAATCCTTCGAATATTCAGTAATGCCTAAACTCAGTAAGGTAATTTTCTTTCGATGAATCTCAGTGGCATCAGCTTTTGATTCACAATCGGATAGACTCAAACAAATGTTCTTTGTTTTTGGTTCTGCCTGTAGCGACAAATTCAGAACGGTCAACAAAACAATCAAAAGAAAACGATTCATAAACAAATTTCATAAAAAAAGCAAAAAAGAATCAAGTCTAAATCGAAAAGATAAATGTTTACAATCGAGAGGAATTGAAAAGCCTTAGGTATATGTTGCCGATTTCGATTCGCACAAAATTCCATTCCATAGAAGGAGTTGAATGGGGGAACCCACAAGGAATCCCAATCCTTGCCTTCCATGGTTGGTTAGACAATGCAAATAGTTTTGCACCACTTGCAAAGTTTTTCCCAAATTACCGCTTCATTTCCATCGACTTCCCAGGGCATGGTAAATCCAGTCATAAACCAGAAAATACAGTCTATTATTTTGCAGAGTATACATTAGAGATAGTATCCATAGCACAAGCTCTCGGGTTAGAAGATTTTATTTTAATGGCACATTCTATGGGTGCCGCAGTTTCCACGTTAGTTGCCGGCACGAACCTTTTAAAAATCAAAAAACTTGTTTTAATCGAATCACTTGGCCCACTTACCAACCTCTCGGAATCGGCTCCCGACATTTTGATTGAAGCAATCAAACAAATTCTCCACCCCAGAGGAAAAAAAGAAACTTTCTTCCCCGATATGGAATCAGCAGTCGGAATTCGAATGAGGGCAGGAGACATGAAAAAAGAATCTGCAGAGATTCTTATGGAACGAGGAATCGAAAAAACTACTAAAGGTTTAAAACCTAGAAGAGACTTAAGACTCCACTACAATTCCTTTTTTCGTTATACGGAAGAACAGATCACTTCTTTTTGTAATCGAATTGATTGCCCAACATTACTCATATTAGGCGACAGGTCAAACTTTCCAATTGCCGAAAAATACAGAAACAGAATAGAAGCGGTAAAAAAAATTAAAGAAGTAACCCTGCCGGGTGGACACCATCTACATATGGATTCCCCGGAAGAAGTCTCGTCGGTAATCTTAAAATTTTTAGAAAATGAAACGATCAAGGACAATCAATGAACCAACCTATAGAAAATCCTTCTAAACATGGTTACGAAATCCATCACGATACTTGTTTTGGATGTGGAAAAGAAAACCCTTTAGGGTTAGTTGCTGATTTTACTTTTCATGACGAAACTGGTGAAGTCAACTTCACCTACAATTTCAAAAAAATGTATAACGGGGCTCCCGGTTTTGTTCACGGTGGCATCCTTTCAACCGTTTTAGATGAGGCAATGGGTGGGCTCTGTTTTCATTTAGGGTATATCGTAATGACAGATACGATGAGTTTTAAATTTCACAAAGCAACACCTGTCGAGAAGGAACTGCTCATCCGTGCTTGGCCAATCAAAAAAGCAAAACGCAAAGTATTATTAGAGTGTGAGCTCACATCACTTGATGGAGATATCCTTTATGTAAAAGGGGAGGGGGCATTCCATATACTGCCACCACGTTTTTTCTCTGAGAAATTAACCGGGGGAAAAATAGCGATTGCGAATGAATTACTATCAGTAAATAAATTGAAACGCGCACATCTCTTTGATAGGATAGAAACATGAAACCAAAACTTCTCTACTTACTCATCACAACACTAGTCATTCAATGTTCTGGTGCCTCCGTAAAAGACGGATCAGGTGACCAAGAGTTTGAATTAAAATTTTCTAAAGGAAAATGGATTCGAACAGAACGTTTCAAAAACTCAGGAGGACTCCGAGCCGTCGGAGAAGTAAAAACGGAATGTGGTGGAGTCTTAAGTCTCTTCTAGGTTTTAAACCTTTAGTAGTTTTTTCGATTCCTCGTTCCATAAGAATCTCTGC
>NZ_RQGA01000008.1 GCF_004769575.1 Leptospira perdikensis
TTCATATTTCTTTAACTAGTAACGCTTTCTTGTTTGGTTGGAGCCCACCCATCAACAAACAAGTTGTGTTATGAGTAAGTGAATCCCAGTGAATGGAGCCTAGGGAAAAGACAAAGTGTAATCGAGTCATTGATGCAATAGAAAATTGTAGAAAGACTGTCGATTTACAAGCTAACAATCAATAGCTGGCAACCGAGTTTGGTAGATAACCCGACGTTTCTTGTTAGTCTGTTGATTTGCATCATCAAACATCTGCAAGTTGGTATTGTTGCCAGCCACATTCGTTCTTGAATTATGTCTCATTACATTCTCTTAGTGCTCATTATTTTATAGAAAATTCCGCATTGAACTGCGAACTTTTTTATAAAAGCGTGTTGACTGCTTAGGTTTTGAAATTACTTTGGTTTTTACCGCACAATTCTTTTC